>NZ_JBFAEO010000034.1:82882-91406 GCF_040642015.1 Actinosynnema sp. NPDC020468 | reverse complement strand
CGAACTACTCTCACTTCCCATGTCCAACCGCCGGATCGGCGTAATGGGTGGCACCTTCGACCCGGTGCACCACGGCCACCTCGCGGAAGAGTTCCTTGATCAGGTTCTCCCGGATCCGGTCGCCGTCGGCGGCGTACCGGCCGCCGGGACCGGTCAGCTGCTCGATCTGGCTGTACAGCGCCAGGCTCTGCTGCCGGTGCGCCTCGTCCAGCGGGCGGATCCCGTTGACCGGGCGGCCGTCACCCTCCAGCCACGTGCGCAGGCCGTCCCACGTGGTGGCGGGCCGTTCGCCCTGTACCGGCACGTAGTCCAGCCGGGGGTTGTTGCCGTTCGCGCCGTGGAACGCGTTCTCGTTGGTCAGCACGTTGTGGAACTCCAGCAACGTGACCTGGGAGTTCTGGCCGGTGAACCCCTCCTCGTGCTGCCGGGCGTGCCCCAGCTCGTGGAACAGCGTCGCGTTGTCGTTGTGCCGGTCGTCGAGCATCAGCACCCGGTTGGCGCTGCCGTACCCGCCGCCGCCGTTCTGGTCGAGCGTGTCGCGCGCCGGGCTCTGCGCGAACTCCGGGTCGTCCCGCATGACCTCGGGCGGCACGCCCATCAGCTCGCCGATCGTCATGCCCTCCTGCCCGGGGGTGAGCCCGTGCCGGTTGGCCGGCGGCAGGTCCGACACCGGCGAGTCGAGCCGGTACGGCCGCCCGTCCGGCCCGTTGCCCGTCGGCACCACGACCGTGCCGACCGGTTGGGTCAACCCGAGCTGGGTGCGGATGTCGTTCACCCGGTCGCCCAGCGGACGGCTGTCGTCGTGGGGCATCGGGGTCGCGTTCGGCGGGGTGGACAGCGGCGCGGTCGGCAACGGCGGGCGCGGCCGCGGTGGGCCGGCCGGCGGTCGACCGGGCGGGCCGCCGAGCGGCGGACGACCCGGCGGTGGCGGCGGTCCCTGGTTCGGGCCCGGCGCGCCGAACCCGGGCGGCGGAGGCGGCGGTGCTCCGTGCGCGCCACTGGTGTTGGTGCTGCCGCCCGGGACACCGCTGGTGGTGGTCGTGCCCGGAGGCGGCGGTGGCACCGGGACGCCGCTGGTGTTCGTCGTCCCCGGCGGTGGTGGTGGAGGTGGCGGCGCGTCCGGCGCGCCGTGCACCGGAGGCGGGCTCTGCACCGTGTTGCCGCTGCCCGGCGGTGGCGGTGGTGGAGGCGGTGGCGGCGTGCCGTGCACCGGAGGTGGGCTCTGCACGGTGTTGCCACCGCTCGGCGGTGGCGGCGGTGGTGGTGGCGGCGGTGCGTTGGTGGGCACCTGCGGCGGCGGGGCCACCTGAGTGCCGCCGTGGTCCTGGTGCGGTGGCGCGCCGTTGGTCGTGCCGGGCGGCGGTGGTGGCGGAGTCGGCGGTTGGATGCTGCCCAGGTTGGTCGCGATGCCGTCGTCCACCGAGCGCAGGTGTTCCAGCGAGTCGCGGACGTTGCGCGCCGCGCCGTTCGCACCGCGCCCGCCCGCCGTCGTGGCGTCCGCGCTCTGCCCGATCGTGGTGTTCAGCGGCGCGGCGAACGAGCCGCCGATCACCCCGTAGTCCGACGGGCTCGCCCGGTGCCCGCCGAGCGACCGCCCGGTGGTGGTGAGCGAGTTCCCGACGTCGTCCAGGTGCCGGGCCACCCCGGTCATGGCGCCCGGGTGCATCCCCGACCCGGTGCCGCCGGTGACCGTGGACCCGGCGAACGGGTCGCCCGCCGGCGGGGTGGGCCCGGTGCCCGGCCCGGTGGTCGACCCCGGCGCGGGACCGGGTGTCGGTCCGGGCGTCGGGCCGGTGGGTGACGGGGTCGGCGACGGGCTGTTGGTGCGCGCCATCAGGACGCCCCGTAGAAGTCGCCGTACGCGCCACCGGACTTCGCGCCCTCGTGCGCGATGCCGCCCACGTCGCCGAACCGCTCGAAGTTCTTGGCCAGCGTGCCCATCGCGGTGCCCAGCTTCCCGAGCCGCGCGCCCTGCCTGGCCAGCGCCGCGATCAGCTTGGCGATCTTCGCGCCGATCTTGACCGCCAGCGCGACGGCGCTGCCCACCGCGAACCCGATGAAGCCCGCGATCGACGCGCCCAGCGTGAACACCGCCGCGGCGGCCGCGATCAGCGCGCCCTTGACCAGCTGCGCCAGCAGCCCGGCCACCAGGTCGCGGACGATGTCGCGCAGGATGATCACCAGCGTGCCGGTCACCGCGGTGATCCGCGCCGTGCCGTCGACCATCTCCGCCAGCGAGTCCAACTCGCCCGAGTACCGTTCCATGCTCGCCTTGAACGCGTCGGCGGAGGCGCCCACCCAGCCGGAGAACGACTCCATCGCGGTGCGGTGGTCGGTCGCCTCCTGCCGGATGGCCTTCGCGTCGTTCTTCACCGCCTCGACGTGCGCCTGGATCGCCTCGCGGTCGCCCATCAGCATGTCCAGCGGTTCCCGCAGGAAGCTGACGTGCTCGATCAGCCACCCGATCCCGGCCGCCAGCAGCGTGCCGAGCGGGTCCACCACCAGCGCGGCGGTCGACGCGACCGCGTCCAACGCGCCGAAGGTGATGTCCAGCACCTTCTCGGTTTCGCTCTGCGCCTCGCCGTCGAGCGCCTGCACGAAACCGCTGTAGCTCTCGAAGATCCCTGCCCCGGTCAAGTCAGCCACGTGCTCAGTTCCCTCCCTCGGGTCCAGGGTCGAGGGAACCTCACACCACCAACGCCAGGCCAACTTTTGGCCAACTCCAGCCGAATTTGTCCACGTCATCGCACGTCGGACGGCGCTGAGCCGGCCGCGTGGTTGCGGATGGTCGAGTGTAGTTCTACGGTCGGTGACGATTGCACGCCACGGCTGGCTGCCGCCGCCCGGTCACGGAACACGACTGTGGAGGCTTCCTGTGACAGCCCCGACCCGGCGGTGGGCGACCGCCCTGGCCCTGCTCGCCACCACCGCGGCCACCCTGCCCGCGCACGCGGCGCCCGGTGGTGACCCACCCGCGCAGGCCCAGCGGCGGGAACAGGCCACACCGATCGCCACCGACACCGACCTGCCGTGGGGTCTCGGGTTCCTGCCCGACGGCTCCGGTGTGTACACCCGGCGGGACACGCACGACGTGGTCCGGCTGCGTCCCGACGGGACCAAGACCAACCTGGGCGTGGTGCCCGGCGCGGTGAGCACCAACGGCGAGGGCGGCCTGCTCGGCCTCGAGGTGTCGCCGACCTTCGTCAAGGACCACTGGCTGTACCTGTACTTCACCACCGAGGCGGACAACCGCGTCGTGCGGGTGAAGGTGGAGAACGACAAGCTCGTGCCGGACTCGATCCAGCCGCTGCTCACCGGGATCCCCCGGTACAACTACCACGACGGCGGGCGGCTGCGGTTCGGTCCGGACGGGACGCTGTACGCGGGCACCGGCGACGCGTTCGTCCGCGCCAACGCCCAGGACGTGACCAGCCTGAGCGGCAAGGTGTTGCGGCTCAACGCGGACGGCTCCGCGCCGACCGACAACCCGTTCTACGACAAGGGCGGCAACGCGCGGTACGTGTGGACCTACGGCCACCGCAACGTCCAGGGCCTCGCCTTCGACCGCGCCGGGCGGCTGTGGCAGTCCGAGTTCGGCGAGAACACGATGGACGAGCTGAACCTGTCCGAGAAGGGCGGCAACTACGGCTGGCCCGCGTGCGAGGGCACCACCGGCACCTGCGCCGGCTACGTCGCGCCGAAGACCACCTGGCCGACGTCCCAGGCCTCGCCGAGCGGCATCACCGTGCTGGGCGACAAGCTCTACGTGGCGGCGCTGCGCGGCACCCGGCTGTACCGGTTGACGATCACCGGCACCACCGTCGGCGCGCAGACCGTGCTGTTCCAGAACACCTACGGCCGGCTGCGCACCGTCGAACGCGCGCCCGACCACAGCCTGTGGCTCGCCACCAGCAACGACCGCGACAACATCCCGGACAACTCGAACAACCAGATCCTCCGGGTCCGCTGACCGCGACAACCCGGCCGGGCCCGGCCCGTTCGCCGCGGGTCGCGGCCCGGCCGTTCGCGCCGTTCGACGGGATGCGCCGGGGCCCGCGGTGCGGGCAGGGTGGCGGGCATGTCGGACACCCCGGACGTGACCCCCGTGCTGGAACCGGCCGCCCGCGAGTTCGCGGCCGCCACGAGCACCCCGCCGTTCCTCTACGACCTCGGCCCCGTCGAGGGCCGCAAGGCAGTCGACGCCGTGCAGTCCGGCGTGGGCGTGCCCCGGCCCGACGCCGACATCACCGACCTGGTGGTCCCGGGCGGACCCTCGGGCGAGGTGCCGATCCGGATCGTCCGCCCGAAGGGCGCGACCGGCGTGCTGCCGGTGGTGCTCTACACGCACGGCGCGGGCTGGGTGTTCGGCAACGCCCACACCCCACGACCGGCTGGTCCGCGAACTCGCCGTGCGCGCCGGCGCGGCCGTGGTGTTCCCGGAGTACAGCCTCTCGCCCGAGGCGAAGTACCCGACCGCGATCGAGGAGGTCTACGCGGCGCTGGAGTGGGTCGCGGCGAGCGGCGCGGACCGGGACCTCGACCCGAGCCGGATCGCGGTGGCGGGCGACTCGGTCGGCGGCAACATGACCGCGGCCGTGACGCTGCTCGCCCGGCGGCGGGGTGGACCCGCGCTCGCCGCGCAGGTGCTGTTCTACCCGGTCACCGACGCGTCGTTCGACACCGCGTCCTACCGGCAGTTCGAGGCGGGCTACTTCCTGTCCCGCGAGGGCATGCGCTGGTTCTGGGACCAGTACACGACCGATCCGGCGCGGCGCGCGGAGAGCACCGCGTCGCCGTTGCGGGCGGCGGAGGAGGAACTGGCCGGGTTGCCGCCCGCACTGGTGGTCGTGGCCGAGGCGGACGTGCTGCGCGACGAGGGCGAGGCGTACGCGGCCCGGCTGCGCGCGGCGGGTGTGCCGACGACGGCGGTGCGCTACCAGGGCGTCATCCACGACTTCGTGATGCTGGACGCGTTGCGCGACACGCACGCCGCGAAGGCCGCCGTGCGGCAGGCCGGCGACTTCCTGCACGACGCGCTGCACGGCGACCAGGCCTGATCACGGCCGGTGCCCGATCCGGGGGACGCGGGCGGTCGCGTCCCCCGGATCGGGTGCGGGTCAGGCGACGCAGGTGGGAGCGCTGTCGCCCGACGAGGGTGGCGTGGTCGGCGTGGTGGTGCCGAGGCCGGTGATGAACCGGGCGACCTCGGCCGGGTCGACCGCGTAGCCCCGGCCGGACCCGGAGACCTCGGTCTCCTCGCCGAGCGGGATCACGGCGGTGCGGATCGGGGTGTCGCGCGGCAGGCCGGTGAGGAACGCGACGGCGTCCCAGCCCGGGTCCGTGCGGACCTCGGTGCGCAGCACCTCGAACAGCGCCGCGGCCTTGACCGGGTCGCCCAGCACGGCGGGCG
The DNA here is from genome assembly GCF_040642015.1 of Actinosynnema sp. NPDC020468. NCBI lineage: Bacteria > Bacillati > Actinomycetota > Actinomycetes > Pseudonocardiales > Pseudonocardiaceae > Actinosynnema > Actinosynnema sp. NPDC020468. The sequence continues at coordinate 85,996 of NZ_JBFAEO010000034.1, read as the reverse complement.
TCCGGGTCTTGCGCGCCACGGCGTCGAGGAACACCTGCTGGCGGGTCACCCGGTCCAGGTCGCCGCGCGGCAGCCCGTGGCGCTGGCGCAGGAACGCCAGGGCCTGCGGTCCGGTCAGGGTTTGCCTGCCCGCGGGCAGGTCGGCGCCGGAGAACGCGTCCCGCGCCGGTCCGCTCAGGCACACGTCCACGCCGCCGATCGCGTTGGCCACCCGGCCGAACGCGGTCGTGTCCACGGTCGCGTAGTGGTCGACGTGCTGCCCGGTGACCTTCTCCACCGCGCCGACGAGCGCCTTCGCGCCCGCCGCGTCGCCACCGGACTGGCGGCCGAGGCCGTAGGAGGTGCCGAGTCGGACCGTGCCCTGACCGGGTACGTCGACCCAGGCGTCGCGCGGCACCGAGACCAGGGTGATCGCGCCGGAGTCGGCGACCTTGGCCAGCACCACGGCGTCCGCGTTCGCCAGGTCGTCCAGGCCGACCAGCAGCACGGTCGACGCGACGAGGGGCGCGGCCTGGGTCGAGGACGTCGCCGCCTCGGTCGAGGCGTGCTGGTTGCCCAGGGTCAGCGGCACCACCACGGCGACCGCGGCGGCGGTGAGCGCGGCCGCGGTGATCAGGGTCAGCGGTCGGCCGCGGCGGACGCGCCGGGAGTCCAGCGAGGCCAGCACGTCGCGGGAGTCGACGGCCTGCGCCGCCTCCGCCTCGACGGCCTCGCGGATGAGTCGGTCCCGATCGGTCATCGCAGCACCTCCGCGGTGATGTTCTCGTTGGCCCGCAACGTCGTCAGCGCGCGGGAGAGGTGGCTGCGGACGGTGCCGGCCGAGCAGCCGAGCACGGCGGCGATCTCGTCGTCCGAGCTGTCCTCGTAGTAGCGCAGCACGAGGGCGGCGCGCTGCCGGCGGGGCAGCACGGCGATCCGGGCGCGCATCGCGTCCCGTTCGGCGTGGCGCTCGGCGTGGTCGGCGACCGCGGGCATCACGTCGTCCAGCACCAGCCGTGAGGCGGACACCTCGCGCGCGGCACGGCGTCGGCGCCACGACAGGTACTCGTTGGTCACCATCCGCCGCAGGTAGAGGTAGGGGGCGTCCATCGCGGAGATACGGGTCCAGCGGTCGCGGGCGCGCAGCAGCACGTCCTGCACGATGTCCTGGGCCAGGTACCGGTCGCAGCTGATCGCGGTGGCGTAGCGCAACAGTCGATCGAGACGATCGGCGACGAACTGCTCGAACCCGTCGGCCACGCCACTCCCTTCCGGGGAACTGAGGGTCACGCACCGGAAACCCCCGCCGGCCGTCGTCCTGTTGAACGTTGTGACGCAGGTCACCTGGGGTGTGGGGTCGTGCACGTAGTGGACCACCACGGCCGTGGTGGTCCGCGCACGAGGTGGGGTCAGGCGCGGGGTGGCGGCACGGGGCGGGCCGCGAGGGCCTCGGCCACCGAGCGGAACGGGCGCAGCGCGGCGAGGGCGACCACCCGTGCGACCGTGGGCGGGCAGCACGCGAGGCGCAGTCGGCACCCGTCGACCCGGGCCATCGCGCGCACCGACATCAGGGCGCTCACCCCGGCCGAGCCGAACACCGACACCTCGGACAGGTCGACCACGAGCAGTCGGACCCCGGTCGCGATCGGGTGGGCCAGGCCCGCGACCAGGCGTGACGTCGTCGCCGCGTCGACCACGCCGCCGACCTGCGCCACGCAGTGGTCGTCCCGGTAGGACACTGCGAGCCGCAGGTCCGGCGCGTCGCCGTCGGAGCCCCTCTGCACGTCCACCCCCCACAAGGCGGTTGTCCCGCGCGAAAATATCCGACCGCCGACGACTCGTACCGCGCGTAGACCACCCAATTCCCGATTCACCCGGACGGGTGCGGCCGGAAGGGTTGTCGTTCCTGGTCGGAGGCGCACAGGCTGATCGGGACGCGACGTGCGCAGGACGTCGCCGCACCTCGAGGAGGAACCATGACCGCACCCCGGCACCGGGCCGCCCGCCCCGAGGTGGTGATCGGGTCGTACCCGGACTACGAGTCGGCCGAGCGCGCGGTCGACCGGTTGTCGGACCGGGGGTTCCCGGTCGAGAACGTGGCGATCGTCGGTCGCGGGCTCAACAGCGTGGAACTGGTGACCGGGCGGTTGACGACGCTGGGCGCGGCCGGGCAGTCGGCGTTGTCGGGCGCGGTGGTCGGTGTGCTGTTCGGCTGGCTGTTCGGCCTGTTCGGGTGGAGCAACCCGCTGATCTCGGGGTTGCTGCTGGCGCTGTACGGCGCGGTGTTCGGGGCGATCCTGGGGGCGGTGATGGGCGCGGTCGGGCACGCGCTGACCGGTGGTCGGCGGGACTTCTCGTCGGTGGGCTCGTTCCAGGCCGACAGCTACGAGGTGCTGGTGACGCCCGAGCTGTCCGACGAGGCCCGGATGGTGTTGGCCGGCTGAGTCGGCCCGTTCCGCCGGTGGCCCCGCTTGTTGTCGCCTCGGTGTTCACTCAGAGTCGTCTGTTGGTCACCTGAGGTGGGCACTGTAATCGGACGTGGGGTGGTTTCGGGGTTTGGGTCACGCTCCGGAGTTGGCGGAGCGGGTGCTGGCCGGGTGCGGTGACCGGTTCGCGCACTCGGCGGCGGTGGCGCGGCGTGCGGCGGAGCTGGCCGTGACGGTGCCCGAGGCGGACCGCGAACTGCTGGTGCCGGCGGCGTGGCTGCACGACATCGGGTACGCGTCGGCCCTGGCGCGGACCGGTTTCCACCCGTTGGACGGCGCGCGCCACCTGGACCTGCTCGGCTGGCCGGCGCGGTTGTGCGCGCTGGTGGCGCACCACTCGGGCGCGCGCTTCGTGGCGGCCCAGCTGGGGTTGACGGCGCAGTTGAACAGCTACCCGCACGAGCACACCGCGCTGTCCGACGCGCTCACCTACGCCGACCAGACCGTGGACACGCGGGGCAACCGAGTCACCCTGCGCCGCCGACTCGCCGACATGCTGGGCAGACACGGCCCGGACTCGACCAACGCCCGCGTGCACCACCTGCGCGAACCCGACATCGTGGCCATCGCGACCCGGGTGGAGCACCGGCTGCGGGGAGCGCCCGTCTAGCGCTCGTCGTCACCCTCTTCGGTGTCGTCGTCGTCTTCG
>NZ_JBFAEO010000034.1:0-82782 GCF_040642015.1 Actinosynnema sp. NPDC020468 | reverse complement strand
TCGTCCTCGTCTTCGGTGTCGTCGTCGTCTTCGTCGTCCTCGTCTTCGGTGTCGTCGTCGTCTTCGTCGTCCTCGTCTTCGGTGTCGTCGTCGTCTTCGTCGTCCTCGTCTTCGGTGTCGTCGTCGTCGTCGTCTTCGTCGTCCTCGTCTTCGGTGTCGTCGTCGTCTTCGTCGTCCTCGTCTTCGGTGTCGTCGTCGTCTTCGTCGTCCTCGTCCTCGCCGTCGTCGTCGTCTTCGTCACCCTCCTCCTCGTCGTCACCCTCGTCGTCGTCATCCCCGTCGGCGTCGTCCTCCTCTTCCTCCTCGTCCTCGTCGCCGGCGGTGGAGGCGTCGCAGGCCTCGCGGGCGTCGTCCTCCTCCACGTCCAGTTCGTCGGTGAGCGCGGCGACGCAGTCCTCCGGGTCCCGGTGTGCGGCCGCGCAGCCCTTGATGAACTTGTCGTAGTCGTCGGGGTTCTCCGAGTCGGCCAGGTAGTCCTCCAGGGCCGCCATGCAGTCGGAGACCTCGGCGTGTGCCGGTGCGGCGGTGGTGGTCGGGAGGGCCAGGGCCGCGGTGAAGACGGCGGCTTTGAGCAGGCGAGCCAGGGGGACGATTCCTCGGGCTCGGGACACGGGTGGCTCCTGGGGTGACGTGGGCACGGGTCAGCGACAGGGTTGCCGTCCTTTGTGGACCGACGGCCGGTGGCTCGGCCGTGATCACCCGTCGGGGAGGCGTTGCTCACCCTGGAGGTGAGGGCGGTCCGGCGGTCGCGGTCACCGTGCGTGTCCGGGAGCGGGAGGGCCTGACAGTGTTCCGGGGCAAGGGAAAGCCCGGCGGGCGGCGGAGGGTGGACGAGGCTCCGCCGCCCGGGACGCGGTCAGCGGAGGTGGCTCGACCACTCGTCCGCGTGGCGCGATTCGGCCTCGATCGTGGTGTCGTCGCCGTGGCCGGTGTGCACGACCGTCTCCGGCGGCAGCACGCGGAGCAGCTTCGTGGCGATCGACTCGACGATCAGGTCCGGGTCGGAGTACGAGCGGCCGGTGGCGCCGGGGCCGCCGCGGAACAGGGTGTCGCCGGTGAACACCACGCCCAGGTCGGGTGCGTGGAAGCAGCACGCTCCGGGCGCGTGGCCCGGGGTGTGGATCACCCGCAGCGCCACGCCGCCCGCCTCCAGCAGCTGTCCGTCGGCCAGGTCGCCGTCGGGCGGGTTGCCCGGGTGGGTCAGGTCCCACAGCACCCGGTCCAGCGGGTGCAGCAGCACCGGCGCGCCCGTCGCCCGGGCCAGTTCCGGCGCGACGCGGACGTGGTCGTCGTGGGCGTGGGTGGCCAGGATCGCCTTCACCGTGCGACCGGCGACCACCTCGAGGATCGCCTCGACGTCGTGCGGCGCGTCGATGACGACGCACTCCGCGTCGTCGCCGACGACCCAGACGTTGTTGTCGACGTCGTACGTCTGGCCGTCCAGCGAGAACGTCCCGCTGGTGACGGCGTGGTCGATGCGGGTCATCCGGTCACCACCACGGCGCGAACCGACTGCGTCACGAAGTTCCTCCCTCGAATGCGTGACACCAGTCTCGACCACCGGGGTACGGCGCGCACCCAGGGCCTCCACTCGGGACGCGACAGGCGGAACGCCCGCCACCTCATCGGGTAGGTGACGGGCGCCCCGGATCGGGGTGGGCTACCTCGGGCCGCCCTGCTCCTCGCCGGTGACGGCGAAGTTCGCGTCCATCTCCACGGTGACCCGCTTGCCGTCGGCCGTGGTCAGGTGCGCCTCGTAGACGCCGTCGGAGTCGGTCTCGACGCGCTGGACGGTCGCGCCGGGGTACTTCGCCAGCGCGGCGGCCTTGGCCTTGTCGGCGTCGGTGCCCGTGAGCAGCTTCTCGTCCGATCGCTGCGGCTGGGACTGGTCGGCGTTGCCCTGACCCTTGTCCTGGTCGCCCGAACCGCGCGGCGTCGAACTGCTCGTGCTCGGCGTCGAGGTGTCCGTCTGCGCGGACGCGGTGCTGATCAGTCCGACCGCCAGGCCCCCGGCGAGGAAGGCCCCCGCCACGGACGCGGCGACGATCGAACCGCGGCGCAGGCGGCGCGTGGTGCTGTTCATGTGGTGTCCCATCGGTCGCGGCGGCTCGGTTCCGCCGTCGGGTTCCACGATTCGGGGTTTCCCTGTGCTGGGGCTGTGTCGGAGGTTGAAAAACCCTTGTGTGTGGGTGAAAGAACGATGAGAGGTCCATTATGGACGATCGTCGCGCACCACCTCCGCGACCTCTTCACCAGGCGGGACAGGGGGTTTGCCGCTGTCCGCGCGCCACGCGGTGAACGCGGCGGTCATCGCGACCACCCAGGCGCCGCCCAGGGCGTAGCCGGCGAGCACGTCGGACACGTAGTGCACCGACAGCGCCACCCGGGACAGACCGATGCCCAGCACCACGACGACCGAGCAGGCGACCGCGGCGGACCACCACGCCCGGTGCAGGCTGTGCCGGGTCAACAGCAGCAGCATCGAGTACGCGACGACGGCGGCCTGCGCGTGGCCGCTGGGGAAGCTCAGGCCCGACGCGTGGGCGATGGGGTCGGCGACCACCGGGCGGGCGCGGTCGACCAGGAGCTTCACCAGTTCGTTGAGCGCCGCGCCGCCGAGCTGGGTCACCGCGACCCAGCAGGCGAGCCGGGGCATCCGGCGGTGCGCGAGCCAGGCCGTGACCAGGGTGAACACCACGACGTACACCGGCGCGGAGCCGAACGTGCTCAGCGCGCGCATGGTGTCGGCGAACGCGGGGTGCTCCAGCGCGAGCCGGTGCAACGCGTCCCGCGCGCCGTCGTCCACCCGTCGGAGCGGCGGCCACCGGTCCTGGACCAGGAACAGCAGCAGGCCGAAGGGCACCGCGACCAGCGCCAGGGCGGACAGGGCGAGCACCGACCGGACACCGAAGCCGGTGTCCGGTCGGGTCGGCGTCGACGGGGTCACCACGGCGGGGTTTCCCGTTCGTCCACTCCGCACACCCGTCAGCGACCGCCGTGGTGGCCGCCGCGGCCCGGGCCACGACCGTCGTCGCCCTGCCGGTGGTCCTGCTGCACGACCTTCGCCTGGTCGTCGTCGCGCTCGTGCGCGACGAGGGCGGTGATGCCCGCGCCGAGCACCAGCCCGAGCAGGCCGACCGCGACCAGTTGGGTGGCGCGGTGCCGGACGAAACCGGTGAACCGGCGGCGGGGCGCCACGGCCGGCGCGACCGGTTCCTGGGCGGACGCGACGGGCGGGGGCTCGGTCGGCTGGGCCTGCCGGGGTTCCGGCCGGTCCACCGCGGGCGGGTCGGCCGGGAGCGGGGTGGTGTCGTGGTGCGGGCGGTCGGGCTGGTCAGGCGTGGGCTTTTCCGGTGTGGTCATGGTCGGTCTTCTTTCCTCCGAGTTTCCGGTAGAGGGCCTCGAACGCGTCGAGGGTGTCGGCGAGGTCGTGCCGGGTGACGAAGCGCCGCGCTTCCGCGCCCATCGCCAGGCGGGTGGACGGGTCGTCGGCCAGCGCCGACAACGCCTCGGCCAGGGCCGCGTCGTCGCCGGGCGGGTAGAGGTAGCCGGTGACGCCGTGGTGCACCAGGTGCGGCAGCGCCATCGCGTCGGCGGCGACCACCGGCAGTCCGGCGGCCATCGCCTCCATCGTGGCGATGCTCTGGAGTTCGGCCGTGCCGGGCATGCAGAACACGTCACCGCGGCGCAGCACGGCCACCAGCTCGGGCTCGGGCAGGAAACCGTGGAACCGGACCCGGTCGGTGAGGGCGAGGTCGGCGGTCAGGGCCTCCCACTCGGCCCGGCACACGCCGTCGCCGACGATCTCCGCCCGCAGGTCGGCGGTCCGGGCCAGCGCGCGCAGCAGTTCGTCGACGTGCTTCTCCCGGTCGAGCCTGCCCAGGAACACCACGGTCGTGGTGGTGGACATGTGCGTGCCGGCGGCCTCGAAGCGGTCCAGGTCGATGCCGCACGAGATGGCGTCGGTCGGCAGGCCTCGGTCGCGGAGCAGGTCGGCCGCGCGGGGCGTCGGCGCGGTGACGGCGTCCGCGCGCCGGTACACCCGCACCAGGTCGCCCCACGCCCACCGGCTCAGCGGCGCGTGCAGGAACCGCGGCAGCGGGCCGTAGCCGAGCAGGTTCTCCGGCATGAAGTGGTTGGTCGCGACCACCGGCACGGACCGCGCCGCGGCCGCCCGCAGCACCGTCCGGCCGACGCCGAAGTGGGCCTGCACGTGCACCACGTCCGGGCGCACCGCGGCGAACAGCTCGGGCACCGCGCGGCCCACGTGCCACGGCGCGCACACCCGGAACGTGGCGTGGAAGGGCGTCCGGGTCGACGCGAGCCGGTGCACGGTGATCGCGCCGACGGTCACCACCTCGGCCGTCCCGGTCGGTGACGGGCACACCACGTGCACCTCCTCGCCCCGTGCCGCGAGACCGTGCGCGAGCCTGCTCGCGAAGTTCGCCGCGCCGTTGACGTCCGGCGGGAAGGTGTCGGCCGCGATCAGCAGCCGCGGCCGGTCGCCCGCCGGGTGCGGGGTCCACGGCGCGGGCCAGGACCTGGTCAGCGCGAGCACGCCGGCGACGGCCACCACCGCGCAGGCGAGCTGGGCCGGTCCGGTGGCCTCGCCGTAGAACCCGGCGCCCACGGCCACCGCGGTCAGCGGGTCCAGCACGGTGACCGCGCCGATCACCACGGCGGGCGGTCCGCTCGCGTAGGCCTGGTGCGCGAGCCAGCCGCCCGCGAGGATCAACGCCACCGCCTCGACGGCGAGCAGCGGCGCGTCGGTCAGCACGGCCGCCCGGATCAGCGCCGAGCCCAGCCCGAACTGCACGGCCGCCGCCGCCGCGAGCGCGAGGCACCGGGCCCGTCCGGTCAGCCGCAGGCCGAGCGCGCCGAGCACGAGCGCGGCGAGCACCACCGGCTGCACCCGGGTCACGTCCACGCCCGCAGACTGGGTCGAGGTGGCGGCCAGCGCCACGAAACCGGCCACGCCGACGGCCACCGCGAGCGCGGCGCGTCGGGAGTGACCGCCGAGCAGCGTGGTCAGCACCAGGCTGAGCACGCCGATCGGCTGCACGACGGCCAGCGGCGCGAGGGTCAGCGCGAGCACGTGGGCGCTCGCGCCGAGGCCGGCCAGCGCCGTGCCCAGCCACCACGCGCGGGTGCGAAGCAAGCGGCCGACGCGGACCGCGCCGTGCTCGGTCACGGTCCGGTGCTGGAGGTGGGTCGACGCGGCGAAGCAGCACGCGGCGAGGACCGCGAGTCCGATCGCCGGCAGGACCATGGTCATCGGGTCACCTGTTCGACAGTTGTGGCGGTGGTCAGGAGCAACGCCACCTCGGCGCCGAGCGCGAGGCGTTCGGCCAGGCCCTGCACGGCGCCCATCGCCGTCGGGGCCAGTTGGCAGAGACCGAACACGGCGGCCAGTCCGAGTCCGGTGATCGCGAGCGTGCGGAGGCGGTCGGCCCGCGGGCGCAGCCTGCGGTCCGCGCGCAGCGCCCGGGCGAGGTGCCACGCGGCGAGCGGGAGGCTGGTGAGGAACGTGGCGCCGGCGAGCCGGTGCACGTCGCCGGAGAACGACGACTCGCCGCTCACCCGGTTGGTCGGGAACACCGCGCACAGCAGGAGTCCCGCGCACCACAGGCCGGACAGCACGAGCACCGGCCGGGAGCGGGGCACGCCGAGGCGGGCCAACCCGACCAGCGCGGCGACGCCGGCGCACACCAGCAGCAGCACCGCCGCGACGAGCAGACCGGGTCGGTAGAACACGTAGTCGCTGACCACGTTCGCCACCGGGTCGACCTGCGACCGCAGCGCCACCGTCAGGTAGCCGCTGACCAGCAGGCAGCCGGCCAGCAGCGCGATCGAGGCGCGGGCCGGCGCGGAGCGGGGGAGCGTGGTCACGGGAGAACGGTGTCGCGCGCGGATTAAAGGATCATGAAGATCCCCGGGGATTCGGGTGAGAATTCCGGCCTGGCGGCCCGGGGTTCGCGCCGGCGCGGCAGCCGCTCGACCGCGTCGCCGACCGCGCCGAGCAACCGCGGGTCCACGCCCTGGTCGGCCGCGGTGGATGCCATGGATGCCGTGAGCGGTGTGGGCGCGGGAAGTCGGATCAATGCCGAAACCGCTGTGGGCGTGGGAGGTCGGACGAATGCCGGAACCGCCCTGGAAGGCCGGGAAAACACCGAGACCGTCCACAAGGGACGGTCTCGGTGGTGGTGCGGGCGGTGGTCAGCGGCCGCGCGGGGTGTCCTGGTTGGGGCCTTGGCGGTCGCCGCGGTTCTGCCGGTCGCCGTTGCCGCGGTTGCCGCGGTGCTGGTCGAACTGCTTGCTGTGCTGCTGGGCCTGCGCGCCACCGGGTCCACCCGGTCCGCCCCGGTGGCCGCCGTGGGTGGCCAGGGCGGTGATGCCCGCGCCCAGCACGAGCCCGAGCAGACCGACCGCGACCAGCTGGGTGGCGCGGTGGCGGACGAAACCCGCGATCCGGCGACGCGGTGCGACCACCTGTGCAGGTGCCGGGGCTGCGGCGGCCGGCTGCGGTGCGGCCGGCGGCGGGGTCGGTGCTTCGGTCGGGTGCGCGGCGGCGGGCGCTTCGGCCGGGTGCGACGCGGGCACGGTGGGCGGATCGGTCGGGTGCGCGGCCGGCACGGTCGGCTGGTCGGCCGGTGCGGCCGGCTGCGCGGGTCTGGCCGGGTCGTGCGGTTGCTCTGGCGTGCTCATGGTCGTTCGTCCTTGCTGTTGAGCCGGGGGGAAAGCGGTCTCCCGGTATGAGAATGCCTCGCCTTCATTAAAGAACTCTGAAGATTCGCCGGTCGGTGCCTGAGAACTCGGGCGGGTGCCGGATCGGTCCAGGGTGGACCGGGTCAGGTCGGGTCGGCGGGCAGGGCGGGCAGGTCCAGTTCCAGGAGCGCGCCGCCGGTGTCGGCACGACCGGCGCGCGCGGTGCCGTCGTGGGCGGTCGTGGTGCGGGCCACGATGGCCAGGCCCAGGCCCGAGCCCGGGAGGGCGCGGGCGGACTCGGCGCGGTAGAAGCGTTCGAAGACGTGGGGCAGGTCGGGGTCGGCGATGCCCGGGCCCTCGTCGGCGACGGTCACCAGGGCGCGGTCGTCCGCGCGGCGCACGGTCACCCGCACCGTCCCTCCCGGTGGGCTCCACTTGGCGGCGTTGTCCAGCAGGTTCAGCACCGCGCGTTCCAGGCCCACCGCGTCGCCCGACACGACCACGTCCGCCAGGTCGACCTCCACCTCGACGCGCGGCGCGCGGGCGCGGACCCGTTCCACCGCCGCGCGCACCACGTCGGCCAGGTCGACCGGGGTGAACGGCTCGCTGGTGGCACCCTCCTTGGCCAGCTCGACCAGTTCCGCGACCAGCGTGCTCAGCTCGACGGACTGGGTGCCGAGGTCGCCGAGCAGCCGGGCCCGGTCGGTCGGCGACAGCGCGCCGCCGCGCGCCTCGGTGTGGATCAGCAGCTCGACGTTGTTGCGCAGGCTGGTCAACGGCGTGCGCAGCTCGTGCCCGGCGTCCTCGACCAGCCGGCGCTGCGCGGTCCGCGACGTGTTCAGCGCGGCGAGCATCGCGTTGAACGCCTCGGCCAGCCGGGCGATCTCGCCTCGGCCCTCGACCGGGATCTTCGCGGTCAGGTCCTGGGTGCGCGCGACCCGCTCGGCGGCCGAGGTGAGCGTGTCGACCGGGTGCAGCGCGGTCCGCGCCACGTACCGGCCGAGCACGCCCGCGACCACCACGCCGACCAGGCCGATCAAGGCGTGCAGCACGCCGAGCTCGCCCAGCGTGCGCTCGATGTCCTCGGCGTCCCTGGCGACCTGGACCAGCCCGTTCGAGCCGGTCACGGTCATCACCCGGTACTGGTCGTGCCCGATCCGCAGCACCTCGACCGGCGCCCGGCCGCTCGCCGCCATCGCGCGGGCCACCGGCGTCACCGGGATCCGGAAGAAGCCGCCGGCCGTCGTGACCTGGCCGGACGTGCTGACGAACTGGACCAGCAGGCCGCCCTGCCGCACGTCCTCGGAGGTTTTCAGCTCCGCCGGGCGCAGCGTGGCCAGCGCGTCGGCCGGCGAGTCCGAACCCGCCGCGAGCTGGGCGTACGAGCGCAGCTGGTCGTCGAACTGCCGGTTGAGCTTGTCCTGCACGACGAACCACGACGCCACCGCCACGCCGACCACGGCCACCGCCGCCGCGGCCGCGGCGAGCAGCGTGAACCGGGACCGCAGCGACCAGCCGCGCCTCACAGCGGGTCCTCGCGCAGCACGTACCCGACGCCGCGCACGGTGTGCAGCAGCCGGGGCTCGCCCGCGGACTCCAGCTTGCGGCGCAGGTAGCTCACGTACACGTCGAGGCTGTTGGACGACGCGCCGAAGTCGTAGCCCCACACGCTGCGGAACATCGTGCCGCGGGACAGCACGATCCGCGGGTTGCGCAGGAACGTCTCCAGGATCGAGAACTCGGTGCGGGTCAACGCGAGCAGCCGCCCGCCCCGTCGCACCTCGCGGGTGCCGACGTCGAGCACCAGGTCCGCGAACCGCAGCCCGTCGTCCGCGGTCGTGCCCTGGTACCCGCCGCGCCGGACCAGCGCCCGGACCCGGGCCAGCAGTTCCTGGAGCGCGAACGGCTTCGCGAGGTAGTCGTCCGCGCCGGCGTCCAACCCGGCGACCCGGTCGGAGACGTCGTCGCGCGCGGTGAGCATGAGCACCGGGGTGAGGTCGCCCGACGCGCGCAGCACGCGGCAGGTGTCCAACCCGCCGAGCACGGGCATGGTGACGTCGAGGACCACGCCGTCCGGGCGCTGCTCGCGGATCACCTCCAACGCCGCCGCGCCGTCGGTGGCCACGGACACCTCGTAGCCCTCGAACCGCAGCGTCCGGGACAGCGACTCGCGGAGCGCTTCCTCGTCGTCGACGATCAGGATGTGCACGGTCGTTGCTCCTGAAGGGTGTCAGCGGGTCGAGGTGTACCCGACCTGGAGCAGCTCGCGCAGGTCGTCGGCGGCGTCGATCGAGGACAGCGGTGTCAGCGTCGACAGTGCCACAGCGACGACCGTGACGAGCGCGGCGACCCGGCGCCGACCGGTGGGCGCGAGCAGCGCGGCGACCCGCCTCGGCACCGGACCGGCGGCGGCGTGCAGGGCGCCGGCCGGCGCGGTGGTCGATCGTCGGGTCGCGAGAGCGGCCTTGCCGACCGCGCGGGCGACTGCGTGCCGATCGCCGACCCGCTCGGCGGCGACCTCGTCGGCCCACCGCTCGACGCTGTAGGCGACCGCGGCGCGCAACGGCCGCAGCGTCGGTTGCGCGGCCGCCGCCAGGGTCGTCACCAGCAGGTGGCGGTGGTGCCGGTGGGTCAGGTGGGCCCGTTCGTGCGCCAGCAGGACGCGGCGCTCGGTCGGGTCGAGCACGGCGAGCAGGCCGGTGGACACCACGACCCGGCCGGGCGCGCCGGGCAGCGCGTAGGCCAGCGGCGTCTCGTCGGGCAGCACGACCAGGTCGCTCCCGTGCCGGCGTGCCTCGCTCCGGGCGGCGCGCAGCGTCCGCGCGTGGCCGACGGCGGCGCGGGTCGTGGCCACCAGCGCGGCGGCCAGCAGGACGGCCGCCACCACGCCGACGGGTCGGCCGACCTCGGGCCTGCCCACCGCCGCCGCGATCACCAGCAGCACCGCCGACAGCACCCCGGCGAGGGCCGTGACCAGGGCCGTCGCGGTGAGCAGCCGGGTCGCGGTACGGGGATGGCAGTGGTCGGCGGCCCGGCGGACCACCGGCACCACCAGCAGCGGCAGCAGGAGCGCGAGGTAGACGGAGACGTGCACGTCAGCGGCCTTCCAGCAGCGTGCGCAGCAGGGCCTCGTCGGAGGCGGAGAGGTCGGACACGAACCGCGCCAGCACGGTGTCGCGGTCCTCCCGCTCGTCGAGCACCCGGCGCATCCGGCGCGCGGCGACACCGGGTTCGTCGGCGACCGGCGTGTAGGTGTACGCCCGGCCGGTTTTGACCCGGACCAGCACACCCTTCGCGTGCAGCCGGGCCAGGATCGTCGCCACGGTGCTGTAGGCGAGGTCACCCGTGAGGTGGTCGCGCACCTCGACGGGGGTCAGCGGGGTGCGCGCGGCCCACAGCGCGGCCAGCACCTCGGCTTCCAGCCCGCCGGGCGCGCGGCGGCTCGCGTCGTCGTCCACCACCGCAATCTACAGTGGTGTAGAACTTCTACAAACTTGTAGATCGGAGCTCCATGGTCAACCTGCTGGATCGCACGTCGCCGCTGTCGGCGTCCGGGGTGTTCGTCGTGGTCTCGCCGGCGCCGCTCGGCGTCGAGGTCGTGCGGGCGAGGTGGTCGCGATGACGCGCTTCGACGCGGGTTGGTACGTGGCCATGACCCGGTTCGCCGCCCGCACCGGGTGGCTGCACGCGCCGGTGGTGCTGTTCACCACCTACGGCGTGGTGCTGCTCGGCGTGGTGCTGGTCGCGGTGTGGTGGCTGGCACGCGGGCAGGACGCCGGCGCGATGGCGGTCGCGCTGACCGCGCCGATCGCGGTGGCGGTGGCGTACCTGGTCGACAGCGCGGTCAAGTCGGTGTTCGCCGAATCCCGACCCTGTCAGGTGATCGGGGTCGACACGGTGCTGCCGTGCGACCCGGTGGGCGACTTCTCCTTCCCCAGCAACCACACCGCGGTCATGGCGGCCGCGGCCGCGGCGGTGTTCCTGGCGCACCGGGTGCTCGGGGTGCTCACCGGCGTGGCGGCGGTCGCGATGGCGTTCTCCCGGGTGTACGTCGGCGCGCACTACCCGCACGACGTGGTGGCGGGCCTGGTGGTCGGCGCGGTGGTGGGCCTGGTGCTGTGCCTGGCGGCCCGCGCCGTGCTGCCGGCCGGGATCGCGAGGGCGCGCACGAGTCGGTTCCGGGTGGTGTTCGGCCGCGGGTGAGGGTCACACCGCCACCACGCAGTCGTCGGCGCTGCGGGCTCCCATCACGCTCACGACGCCCGCCGTGCCGTCGGCGAAGAAGCGGGCGAAGAGGCCTGCCGGCCGGCCGCCGAACAGCAGCGGGCCGAGGACCGGCGCGATCGTCGCGTCGTGCGGTTCGGACTCGCCGTCGGCGATCATCGCCAGGGTGCACGCGCCGGGCGCGACGAAGTCCTGGACCACGCTCGTGCCGACCTCGGCGGCGGCCGTCACGGCGGTGGTCCACTCGGCCTGGTCGGTGTCGCGGCCGAGCAGCACCTCGCGGCCGCTCATGCCCAGGCCCGCCTTGAGCACCAGCAGTTCCCGGTGGTCGACGGCGAACCGGAGGAGGTCGACGTCGCGGCCCGCGCGGGTGGTGCGGCGGTCGGACAGCACGCGCGTCCACGGCACGTACCGGTCGACCAGCGCGCGCTCGGCCGCGCTCATCCACGGCCGGCCCTCGGACAGCAGGCCCAGGGTCACCTTGCTGGACAGGAACGTCGAGGTCTGGGTGCCGACCAGCAGGCAGCCGTTGTCCAGCGCGGCCTGCACGGGCGTGGTGTCCACGCCGAGGCCGTCCCAGTCCGGGAGGGTGAAGTTGCGCAGCCCCAACGGGAATCGCAGGCGCGGCGGGCAGTCCCACGCCTCGTGCAGGTCCTCCGGCTCGAAGAACCGCGCGGTCAGGCCGTGGTTGTTGAAGTGCTCGGCCTCCAGGTCGAAGTACCGGGTGGACTCGACGCCCTGGTCGCGCGCGGTGCCCACGATCGCGATCCGGGGCGCGGCGGCGGTGTCCGCGCACAGGTCCCGGAACATCCGCGCGCGCACCGCGAACGGGTCCGGCGAGGCGAACGGCAGCCGGCCGGTGTCGTCGGCGTGCAGCTTGCGCCACACCTCGAGCCGGCAGTGCGTCTCGACCGGACCGCCCAGCGCGCCGCTGACGTTGAACTCCAGGAACCGCGGCCCGTCCGGCCCGATCACCACGTCCGGCCGCGTCACGCAGTCCGCGTAGCGCTCCTCGGTGAACCGATCCGCCACGAACAGCCGGTGCTCGCTCGCGGGCATCCGGTACGCGGCGAGCCGGCCCGCGGTGTCGGGCGCGGTCTCCAACGCGGTGCGGCGCACCAGGTCCAGCAGCGCCGCGCCGACCCGGAACAGCTCGGCGTAGGACGCGCGGGGCAGCGCGATCGGCGCGGCGGGCAGCACCGGCTGGTAGGGCCAGCCGGTGTCGCGGATCTCCGCGCGCAGCAGGTCCCTGATCGTGTCGGCGGACGCGGCGGGCCGCACCCGGTGCGTGCCGAACCACGGGTGCCCGACGTCCTGCGACGCGCCCATCACGTTCCCTTCTCCGTCCACAAAGGACTGTCCGAACCGGCGGCCGGCCGGCACCATCCGCGGTGCACGTCCGACACGGCACACCGGGAGGGCAACTCATGACGCTGCGCCACGTGGGGGGCAACGAGTACGTCGAGGAGCACGGCGGCGACTACGAGGACTTCGAGCCCGGCATGGTGATCCGGCACTGGCCGGGCCGCACCATCACCGAGACGGACAACACCTGGTTGACCCTGCTCACCATGAACCAGCACCCGCTGCACTTCGACCGGGCCTACGGCGCGGACGCCGAGTACGGGCGGGTGCTGGTCAACAGCGGCATCACGCTGTGCCTGGTGGGCGGCATGACGGTGCAGGCGCTGTCCGCGCGCGCGGTGGCCAACCTGGGGTGGGACAAGGTCCGGTTGAAGGACCCGGTGTTCGTCGGCGACACGCTGTACGCGACGAGCCGGATCCTGGCCAAGCGGTTGTCGAACTCCCGGCCGGGGCAGGGGATCGTGACGGTGGAGACCACCGGCGCGAAGTCCACCGGCGAGGCGGTGATCGTGTTCGAGCGGTCCTTCCTGGTCCGCCGCCGGGACACGGCTCACCCGACGACGGCCTCGTAGAGCGCCACCGCGGCGGCCGTGTCCTCGATGGCCATCCCGACGCTTCGGAACACCGAGGTCCGGCCGGTCGCGGGCGGCGGCGAACCCAGCTCGCGCAGGTCGTCCGGCCCGATCCAGCCCGCCGCCACGGCGGCGCGCACCTCGCCCGCGTCCTCCAGCGCCGCCGCGCGCTCCTCGACCAGCACGTCCGCGTCCGCGAGCAGCGCCGGGTCGACCTCGATCGCCTCCTCGGTCGTGCCGCCGATGACGTTGACGTGCGTGCCGGGCGTGATCCAGTCGGCCGCCACCAGCGGCACCGCGTCGTCGGTGGACGTGGCGGTGCAGACGATCGACGCGCCGACGACGGCCGCCTTCGCCGTGTCGCACACGGTCACCGCGTGGCCGAACTCGGCGCGCACCCAGGCCGCGAAACCCTCGACGCGCTCCCGACCCCGGGAGAACACCCGGACCGCCCGGATCGGCCGCACCGCCGACACCGCGCGCACCAGGGCCCGCGCCTGCACGCCCGCGCCGACCAGGGCCAGGTCGTCGGCGTCCTCGGGCGCGCACAGCCGGGTCGCGAGCGCCGCCACCGCGCCGGTGCGCACGGCGGTCAGCTCCGCGCCGTCCAGGATCGCGGTGATCCGGCCCGTGTCGAGGTCGGTCAGCACGACCACGCCGTGGATCAGCGGCAGCCCGCGCGCCGGGTTGTCCGGGGTGAGCGTGGTGATCTTGACGCTGCCCACCCCGCGCCGTTCCCACACCGCCGGGCCGACCAGCAGTTGGCGGGCGCCGTGCTCCACGATCGTCCGCGCGGGCGACCGGGTGCGGCCCGCGGCGAGGTCGGCGAACGCCTCGGCGAGCGCGTCGACCACCCGGGTGATCCGGTCCGGCGCGGTCATGGCGTCGGCGTCGATCACGAGGGTCATGCCGGTACCTCCCGGTCGCGCAGGTGGGCCACCACGTCGGCGATCAGGTCCTCCTGGCCCGCGATCGCCTGCCGGCGGCCGAGTTCGAAGAACACGTCGCGCGGGTCGACCCCCGCCTTGGCGGACTGGTCGAGCACCTGGTGCTTGAAGCCGGAGAACACGCCGGCCAACCCGCTGACGATGCTCAGCGACCCGGTGACCGGCGGCGCGTCCATCAGCTCGCGCTCGGCGAACTCGGCGGCGTCCAGCAGCGCGTACAGGTCGACGCCGGTGCGGAACCCGGTGCGCTCCAGCACCGGCACCAGCACCTCGATGCGGGTGTTGCCCGCGCCCGCGCCGAAACCGCGCGCGCAGCCGTCGATGATCCGCGCGCCCGCCTGCGCGGCGGCGACCGAGTTCGCGACCGCCATGCCGAGGTTGTCGTGGCCGTGGAAGATCACCGGGACGTCGACCGCCTCGGCGATCGCGCCGATCCGCTCGGTCACGTCGGAGGGCAGGAAGTGGCCGGCCGAGTCCATGATCCCGACCGCCCGCGCGCCGTAGGCGACCACCCGTGCCGCGTGCTCGGCGAGTTCCGCGGGCGAGGCCATGTGGCTCATCATCAGCACGCAGTGCGCCTCGGCGTCGGCGTCGGCTTCGGCGAGGAAGCCGAGATGGCGTTCCGCGAGCGAGGTCTCGGTGCAGTGCACGCCGATCCGGACCACGTCCGCGCCGTGCCCGACCGCCTTGCGCAGGTCGTCCGAGGTGCCCCAGCCGGGCAGCATGAACACGGCCATCCGACTGTGCCGCAACGCTTCCCGCACCGTCGACAGCATCACGTCGTCGCTGACCGCGGCCCGACCGACCTGGAGCGAGGACGCGCCGAGCCCGTTGCCGTGGCCGACCTCCACCACCGGCACCCCGGCCGCGTCGGCGGCCTCCGCGTACCCGCGCAACGCCGCCACCCCGAGCCGGTGCCGCACGGCGTGCTGGCCGTCGCGCAACGTCGGGTCGTGCACCACCACCGGTGTCACCGGCACACCTCCCGTGCGGCGTCGAGCCTGGCCGCGTGCTGCTCGGCGACCATGATCGCCGCCGAGTCGATGATGTCGAGGTTGCCCGCGTAGGGCGGGAGCACGTCGCCGGTCGCGGTGACCTCCAGGCCCACCGCGACCAGCTCGCCGTCGACCGCGCAGGACGTGACCCGGTAGCCGGGCGCGAAGGCCCGCACCCGGCCGGCCGCCTCCTCGACCAGCGCCCGCACCTCGGTGGCGTCCGCGTGGGGCACGACGGCGTGCAGCGCGGTGCGGAACGCGGCGGGCGGGGCGGCCGGGCTGATGTTCAGGATCGCCTTCGTATCGGCCACGCCGGAGAACGCGGTGAGCGCGTGCTGGGTGGTCGCCACGTACTCGTCCAGGTTGAGCCGGGTGGCGCGGCCCGCGATCGTGCTCGCGACCGTGGACACGACCTCCAGGTACGCCACGTCGAACCGGTTCGCGAGCGCGTGCGCCACCGGGATCGACGCCTGGCCGCCGCAGCTGATCAGGCTCACGTCGCGCGTCGTCGGCGAGTCGGTGCCGGTGACCGTCGGCACCACCATCCGACCGAGTTCGCTGGGGGTGAGGTCGATCAGCAGGGTGTCGAACGGCGCGAGGAGCCGCCAGTGCTCGGCGTGGTCCAGGGCGTTGGTGGCGTCGAAGACGACGTCGAACGGGCGCGGTGCGGCGAGGATCGCGCCGATGCCGTCGGCGCTGGTGGGGTAGCCGAGGTCGGCGGCGAACCGGAGACCCGCGGACCCGGGGTTGCGCCCGGCCACCAGCGCGCACTCGAGCACGGGGGACCGGTGCACCTTGCCGATCAGGTCCTGCCCGATCGCCCCGGTGCCGATGACGGCGACCCGGATCGGGGTGGGTGTCACGGTGCGCCCTCCCCGGCGGTGCCGGCGCGGGGGAGCCACTCGCCGGGGATCGGCGTCATGGCCGGACCTCCTCGCCGGTCGCGGTGGGTTCGCTCGGGAGTCGGCCGCCTGGTGTGGTGGCGGGGATCGCGGCCGGGTTTGGTGTCATGGCTGGGCCTCCTCGCCGGTGTGGTCGGTTTCGGTGCGGGGTGTGGGTGGCTGCCTGCCTGGTGTGGTGGCGGGGATCGCGGCCGGGTTTGGTGTCATGGCTGGGCCTCCTCGCCGGTGTGGTCGGTTTCGGTGCGGGGTGTCGGCGGCCGCCTGCCTGGTGTGGTGGCGAGGGTTGTGGCCGGGGTTGGTGTCGTGGCTGGGCCTCCTCGCTGGTTGTGGTGGGCTCGGCGAGGGCGATCGGGAGTTGCCCGCTGGGGGCGGTGGCCGGGATCGGGGTCACGGCGTGGCCTCCTCGGCGGTGTGGGCGGGTTCGGTGCGGGGTGGGCCGAACTTGGCCGTCCAGGCGTCGCCGTCGGCTACCGTCGCGCGGGCCAGGCGGGCGAAGGGTGGGCCGACCATGGCGCCGTCCAGGACCGCGACGCCGCCGTTCGCCGCGTGGACCGCGTCGGTGACGCGGCGCGCGTGGTGCAGGCGCTCGGGGTTCGGGCGCAGGGCGGTGTTGATCGTGGCCAGTTCGGACGGGTGCACGGTCGCCTTGCCGTGGAAGCCCAGTTCGCGGGCGCGGGTGATCTCCTCGGTCAGCACGGCCGGTTCGGACAGCCGGAAGTTCGCCGTGTCGACGCACGCCGTCCCGTGGCGCGCGCACGCCATCGCCATCGCCTGGCGGGCCGCGAGCATGCCGGCCCAGGTGATCTCCACGCCCAACGTCGCGGCCAGGTCCGCCGAACCGAGCACCAGCCCGTCCGCCTCGGCCGCGATCGCGTCCACACCGGTGACCGCCTCGACGGTCTCCACCGTCACGTAGACCTCCGGCCGCCGGTCCGCCGACGCCAGGATCGCGCGCAGCAGGGCCACCTCCACCGCCGAGGTCACCATGGTCATCACCACGTAGCCGGGCGCGACCGGTGACCGCGCCAGCATCAGCAGGTCGCGCACCGCGTCCACGGTGCCCAGCGGGTTGACCCGCACGGCCACCCTGCCGGGGTTCGGCGACCTCTCCAGCGCGGCCCGGCAGATCTCGCGGGCGGACTCCTTGCCCGCCGCCGGCACCGCGTCCTCCAGGTCGACCAGGTGCACGTCGGCGTCGTACGACCACGCCTTCACCACCCGGTCCAGCGCCAGCGCCGGGGTGTACAGGACGCTGCGCGGCACGGCCCTCACCGGGCCGCCTCCGCCGGTCTGGCCGCCGGGGTCGCGCCCACGTCGACCAGCACCGAGCACAGGCCGCGGATCTGCTCGACCGTGTGACCCGCGCGCAGCATGACCCGCAACCCCGCCGTGCCGCGCGGCACGATCGGGAAGAACACCGGCGACACGTAGTAGCCCGCCTCGAACACCCGGCGACCGGCCTCGATCACCGTCTCGTCGCTCATCGGCACCACCCGGATCGGGTAGGTCGAGCCGGCCTGCGCCGTCGTCACCAGCGTGTCGAACAGCTCGACGGCTACCCGCATCCGACCCTGGAGCGCGGTCAGCTCCGGGGTGCGGTGGATCTCCGCGGACGCCAACGAGGCGCCGACCGCCGCCGTGTTCATCGGCTGCGAGTAGCTCAACGCCCCGGCGAACCGCTCGATCACCCGCAGCACGCCCTTCGGGTAGCCGTCGAGCAGGATCGCCGCGCCGCTGGTGCCGAACGCCTTGTTCAACGTCGCCACGGTGATGGTCCGCTCGTCGCGCACCGGGCAGTGCGACCGCACGTAGCCGACACCGCGCTCGCCGTACGCCGACACCGAGTGCGAGTCGTCGTAGTAGACCAGCAGGCCGTACTTCTCCTGCAACACCGCCAACTCGCGCACCGGCGCGTACCCGCCGAGGCTGTCCGCGCCGTCCACCACGTAGCAGACCCGCTCGTACCGCTTGCACGCGTCTTCCAGGAACTCCAGGTCGTGGTGCCGGCACGTGACCACCTCGGTCTCGTCGGCGCACGCCGGTTTCGCGCCCGCCATCGACACGTGGCAGTACTTGTCGAACACCATCAGCGGCCGGACGCCGTTGCCCAGGTGCCCGGACGCGATCAGCGGCAGCAGGCCGGCGCTGGCCACGCCCGCCGAGATCGCGCTCACCACGTCCGCGCCGAACAGCTCGCCGAGCGACGCCTCCAGCTCCAGCAGCGCCGGTATCTGCACGCGGCTGCGCGGGATGCAGTGGTCCAGCACGCCGAACCGGCGCAGCGCGGCCACCGCGCCGTCGATCACCTTCGGGTGCGAGTCCAGGTCCAGGTACGAGCAGCAGGTGAAGTTGACGAACTCGTGGCCCTCGGCGGTGCGCAGCACGCCGTCCTCGAGGTCGGCCACGATGCCCGCCAGCCCGTTGCGCTCGGACATGTCCCAGAACGCGTTCCCGACGCCGACGGCCTTGTCGTTGTCCCGGTAGCGGTGCGGTGGCGTGATCGTCCGGCGCTCGGTCACGCGCCGCTCCCGGCCGCGGGCTGGTAGTTGTAGACGCCCTTGAGCTTGCGGTAGGCGGCCGTGTACAGCGCCACGCCCAGCACGTAGGGCCGGCGCAGGATCTTCCGGTCGCGCAGCCAGAAGTTCACGTTGATGTTCATCTCCTCCAGCGACTCGGCCTGGTGCCACCAGCCGAGCGGGAGGTACAGCATCTGGCCCGGCTCCAGGACCAGCTCGCGCCGCTGGGCGAGTTTGGCCGCGAGCTTGGGGAACCGCGCCCGGTCCACGTTGTCGAAGTCGAACGCCTGCGACTTGTCGCCGAACCCGCGCACGATCGACCTCGGGTAGTACTCGTGCGAACCGGGCGGCGCGAGGACGAACCGCTTGCGGCCCTCCAGCGCGATGTTGAAGTTCTCGAGCTCGTCGAAGTGGCTCTGGGTGAACACGCCGCGGTGGCTGATCCACAGGTTGGCCGCGTTGAGCGAGCGCCGGTAGTCGAACAGCTCCTCCGCGTCGAACCCGAGCACGGCGTTGACGTCCGCCGGGCTGTTGCGGATGTTGGACACGATCCGGTTCCATGCGCCGGGATCGGTCAGGTACCGGTCGTCCTCGAAGAACTCGCGGAGCCGGATCTCCCGGGTGGTCCACCGCTGCGCGTTGTTCTTGTCGCTCGGCTCGGTGAACAGGGTGACCGCCATGTCGCCGAGGCGGTCGGCGACGCCCTGCCTGCCCAGGCCCTGCACGTCCTCGGGCAGGGTGATCACCACCGGGACGTCGGCCCGGATCAGCGCCTCCCGCCCGAAGGCCGTGAACTCCTCGAACGTGATGCGGGGTACCGGGAGTCCCGCGCCACCACCGCGTCCGGCTGCCGGTTGTGCTGTGCTCACGACTGCGTCCTCACTGTCTTCCGGTGCTGCGCTGTGTTCCGGTGCTGCCCGTCAAGCCGGTTCCCTCCCGCGCAGCGCGGACTGCCCCGCGACGCCGAGTGCCAGTGCGACGGCGCCGCCGCCCACCGCGGCCCACGCGGTGACGGGCGAGCCGCCCGCTTCGGCCAGCCGACCGCCCACCGCCGTGCCGAGCGCGATGCCCAGCGCGCCCGCGCTGGTCAACCACGAGAAGCCCTCCGCGAGGGAACCCTTGGGGGCCAACGACTCCAGCAGCGTGCTGCCCGCGATCAGGGCCGGTGCGATCGCCACGCCCGCGAGCACCGCGAACGCGGCCATCACCGGCGAGGACGGCGCGAACGCCAGTGGCACGGCGCCGAGCGTCAGCACGCCCGTGGTGATCGCCAGGAGCCGGGCCTGGCTCGACTTCCACGCCACCGCGCCGTACGCGAGCCCGGCGACCAGGCTGCCCACCGCGGTCAGCGACAGGAACACCCCGGCCAGCGCGGGCGCGGACTGCGCGCGGGCGAACGCGATCATCGTGACGTCGACCGCGCCGAGCAGGAAACCCATGCCCGCGTAGGCGATCACGAGCACCCGCACGCCCGGCACCCCGAGCGCCCGGCGCGGACCGCGCGCCGCGGGAGGCTCCGGCGTCGGCTCGGACCGGTGGTGCAGCGCGAGGGCGACCGAGCCGGTCGCGGTCAGCGCGGCGCACGCGACCAGGCCTGCCGCCGGGTGCACGGCCGTGGCCAACGCGGTGGCGAGCAGGGGTCCGAGCAGGAAGATCGTCTCGTCCAGCACCGACTCCAGCGCGTACGCGGTGCGCAGCGCGTCCCGTTCGACCACGGCGACCCAGCGGGCGCGCAGGAACGAGCTGAACGACACCGCGGCGAGACCCGCGACCGCGGCGGCCAGGACCAGCAGCCACAGCGGCGCGTCCAGCGCGACCGCGCCCAGCAGCAGGGCCATGCCCACGACGTGCGCGAGGCTCGCGGCGAGCAGCACCGGGCGTTGGCCCACCCGGTCGGCGAGCCTGCCGAGCACCGGGCTCGCGACGCCCTGGGCGACCAGCATCGCCGCCGCCACCACGCCGGCACCCGCCAGCGAGCCGGTGACGGCCGAGACCAGAAGCAGGCAGCCCAGGGACCGCATGGCGATCGGGAACCGGCCGACGACACCCCAGAACGCGAGCGGGACGGCGCCGGGCGCGCGGAGCAACCGCGAATAGGACGCTAACCCCGAATTCGACTCCGTGACGCCACCGGACACCCTGCCCCCGTCGGTGCGGAAACCGATCGCACCGATTTTTCGGTGCGCTGGGAAACGATTTCCCCCGGCTGTCGCCGAGCGTCGCCGGGTTCGCGTCGACGCCGGTTCATGTTAGGTCCGCACGGATCGGGTGTCAACGGTGGCAATGGCGGTTGACATGGCCTCTGAGCTGGGAAAACAGTCAGGTATTGGGTTCTTTGATAGCTCGTCCGGCGGTCGCGGGATCGTTTCGGAAGGGACGTTCACTCATTTTTTCACGGTGAAGATTCAAGGGTTTGACGGGCTGCTCGGGTGAGGTAGTGGGAATGGTGATTCCGGTCAACGGGGGGTGAGCGGACCGCAGTCCGGCTCGTCGGGCAGCAGCGGACGCCTGGTGACGGTGTAGGTCGTGCCGCGGTCCGACCAGGACGAGCCCGTGCGCACCGCGGCGACGTCGGCCGCCGGGTAGGTCGCGCACCGCCCGGTCGCCACCGGCGTCCCGTCGGCGAGCGGGCGCAGCGGCCACGGCGGGGCGGCCGCGGTCGCGTCGGTTTCGACGGCGACCACCGCGACCCGCTCCGGGCGGTAGGGGGTGAACGGCGAGGTGAGGTCGGCGTCCGGGTCCAGCGCCACGGCCCGCGCGATCTCGCCGGCCCTTCCGGTGGCTGAGCGGTCCGGCGGGGTGACGCGGGTGACGGCGGTGCCGGCGTCCGACCCGAACGTCACCACCAGGGTGCCGGCGTCGGGCACCGGGTCGTCGTGGGTTTCGGCCCGGTCGAGCCCGGCGTCCCGGGCCCGGCCGTAGAGGCGGTCGAACTCCTCGGTGGTCAGGTGGTACTCGCGGACCAGGGGCTCGGCGCCGAGGGAGACGATGAGCGTGCGGTCGCCGTAGAGCACGAACGCCGGGTGGTCGACCAGCCCCGGCGGCCGCGGCCCGCCGCCCACCACCTCCGCCCGCAGGGCAACGGTTCTCCCGCCCGGCGGCGCGGCGGCGGACTGGCAGGCGACGGCCAGCAGGACGAGGAGCAGCGGGAGGGTTCTCACCCGAGGGGGACGGAGGCGGGACCTCGGGCGGTTGCACGCGGGCGCGGCGGTTCGCCCGGAGTCGGCCGGTCGTCCGCCGCGGTCGGCTAGGGCGGTCGGCGGGTGAAGATCGACAGGAGTTGGGTCAGGACCTTGCGGGCGTCCGCGCGGCGGCGGGGGTCGGTCGACAGGAGGGCCACCGTCACCGCTCCCGCCACGCACGCCAGGTAGAGCGCGCCGAGCAGTTGCGCCGTCACGGTCGTCAGGCGACGAGCAACGGGCGGAGGGTGCGGCGCGCGTACTCCAGACCGTGGCGGACCCGGGCGTCGTCGCCGCTCCAGTGCGGGTCCTCGTGCTCGATCGCGATCACGCCGTCGAACCCGATGCGGTACAGGGCGTCGACCACGCCGCGCCAGTCGACGTCGCCCAGGCCCGGCATCCGGTACTCCCACCACCCCGAGCGCCACGGGTCGGCGCCCCGGATCGCGCGTCCGAAGACGCCGTGCCGGTCCCGACCGGCCGGCAGCACGCGGGTGTCCTTGGCCTGGACGTGGCCCACGCGGTCGGCGAACCCGCCTGCCGCCAACCACTCCAGCGCGCCGACCGGGTCGATGCCCAGCCACAGCAGGTGCGACGGGTCGTAGTTGAGGTGCAGGCCGAGGCCGAACATCCACTCCCACAGCTCGGGCGAGTACGCGAGGTTGCCGGGGTAGCCGTCCGGGTGCCACCCCTCCATCGGGCAGTTCTCCACGACCAGCGCCACGCCGTGCCCGGCGGCGAAGTCCACCAGCGGTGGCAGGACCCGTTCGGCGAGCGCGAGGTTCGCCGCGACGGTGAGGCCGGGGTCGCGGCCGACGAACGTGCCGACGTGCCGGACCCCGAGCCTGGCCGCCGCCTCCACGCACGCGCGGAGGTGCGCGTGGATCTCCGCGCGCCGCCGGGTGTCGGGGTGCAGGTTGTTCTCGTAGTAGCTGATCGCGGACAGCGTCAGGTCGTGCGCGGCGAACAGCCCGCGCACCCGGTCCGCGTCCCGCTCCGGTAATCGGGTGACGTCGAGGTGGCACGCCGTGCGGTCGCGCGTCGTGCCCGGCCACGCCGCGACCTCCAGGGCGTCGAACCCGGCGGAGTGCGCGTGCTCGCACAGCGCCTCCAGGGAGGAGTCGGTGAAGCACGCGGTGAAGTAGCCCAGTTTCATGATCCGAAAGCCTTTCAGTGGACGGGAAGCTGATGAAATTCAGCGTATTGCCGTGAAGTTATGCAAGACAAGGACAAAAGATAATCCAAATTCGAACGAAGCGAGCTACGATGACCGGCATGTCCGACACCGACGCGACCGACGGCCACGGCGAGCTGGCCCGGCTCGTCGCCCTGGGTTCCGCCACGACCCGGGCCGACCTCGCCCGGCTCACCGGCCTGTCCCGCTCGACCGTGTCCCACCGCGTCGAGGCGCTCCTGGCGGGCGGGGTGCTGGTCGAGGGCGGCGAGCCGGTCCCGTCGAGCGGTGGGCGGCGGGGCACCCGGCTGCGGCTGGACGGGAGCGCGGGGCTGCTGCTGACCGCCGACCTCGGCGCGACGGCGGCCCGGCTCGCGGTCAGCGACCTGAACGGCGTGGAACTGGCCGCCTCCACCGAGGACCACGACATAGACCAGGACCCGGAACCGGTGCTGCGCCGGGTTGTCGAACGTTTCGCCGAGCTGCTCGCGGGACGGGACGCGGAACGGGTGCGCGCGGTGGTGGTCGGTCTGCCCGCACCGGTCGAGTTCGGCCTCGGCCACGCCGTGAAACCGCCGCTGATGCCCGCGACCTGGCACCGGCACCCGGTCGCGGACCACTTCGCCGACCGGTTCCCGCGCGCCGAGGTGCTGATCGACAACGACACCAACCTGATGGCGCTGGGCGAGCACCGCGAGACCTACCCGGGCCTGCGGCACCTGCTCTACGTGAAGGTCGGCACCGGCATCGGCTGCGGCGTCGTGGTGGGTGGCGAGCTGTACCGGGGCGCGGGCGGCGCGGCGGGCGACATCGGCCACATCCGCCTCGGCCACGACGAGACGCCGTGCCGGTGCGGCAACACGGGGTGCCTGGAGGTGGTCGCGGGCGGCAAGGCGCTGGCCGCCCGGCTGCGGGCACAGGGCCGGGACGCGCCCGACGCGCGCGCCGTCGTGCGACTGGCGGAGGCGGGCGACGTGGTGGCGCGATCCGAGGTGCGCGCGGCCGCGCGGCGGATCGGCGAGGTGCTGGCGGCGGTGATCAGCTTCGCCAACCCCGAGGCGATCGTGCTGGGCGGCTCGCTGGCCAGGCTCGACCAGGCCCTGCTCGCGGGCATCCGGGCGGTGCTGTTCGAACGCGCCTTCCCGCTGTCCACGCACACCCTGCGGACCGAGGTCGGCGCGCTCGGTGACCGCGCGGGCACGGTGGGCGCGGTGACGCTCGCCCAGCGGCACCTGTTGTCCGACCGCGGTATCGGAGCGCTGCTCGGCTCTCGATGATCGGCTCCGCCCGCGTGGCGGGTGCACCGCGTCCGGTCGGACGGGCATCCTGGACCGGACACCGTCACGAGACCACCTCCGAGGGCCGGGGTGGCGCGGTGTGTGACGAGGCAGGGGTGGCGGTGGTCCGGGTGCGATCGGAATGCTTGGCTCCGGGCCCGGCGGGTACTCCGGGTGCGTGGCGACGATTCCGGCGGTGGACGTGACCGACTTCGACATCCGAACCCCGTTGCAGCGGGGCACGGCGGTGGCCGCCGTCGTCTTCGCGGTGCTCGGGGTGCTGGGGTTCGTCCCGGGGTTGACCCAGGGCCTGGAGTCGATCGAGTTCTTCGGTCCCGCGTCCGGCGCCTTCCTGTTCGGCGTCTTCCACGTGTCGGTGCTGCTGAACCTGCTGTACCTGGCGTTCGGGTTGGTGGGCGCGCTGTCCGCGCGCTCGGTGCGCGGCTCGGCGCTGTACCTGGCGGGCGGCAGCGTGCTGCTCGTGCTGCTGTGGGTCTACGGCCTGATGGTCGCCGAGGACAGCTCCGCCAACGTGTTCCCGACCGACGTGCCGGGCAACTGGCTGCACCTGCTCCTGGCGATCGCGATGACCGGCCTGTGCCTGGTCACCGCCAAGCGCTCGCTGCCTCCCGGCGCGGCGCCGGTCGAACCGGAACTCTGAGACCCGCGCGCCCGGTCCACTGAGGACGGCGGCTCCGCACCCGTGGCCTAGGGTGAGGATTCCCGCAACCGTCCACAGTGATCGGGGGTCACATGACCGGGTCGAGCGACACGTCGCCCCTGGCCCCGCTCGTCGACGCCATCGGCACCACGCTGCTCGACGTCGTGTGCGGCGACCTGACCTCGGCCCGCCCGGTCGCCGGCATCACCATCCACGACCCGCACGACGGCGCGGCCCGGCACGACCGGGCCGTGGTGCTGGGCGTCGGCGTGGTCGGCCCGGTCGACACCCGGGAACTGGTCCGGCTCGCGCTGGCGGCGGGCGCGTCGGCAGTGGTGCTGCGCGACGACACCGCGCTCACCGACGACCTGCGCGCGCGGGCGGCCGAGGCGGACCTGGTGCTGCTGCGGATTTCGCCCGGCGTGCCGTGGAACCAGCTCGCCGTGTCGCTCTCGACCGCGCTGGAACGGGAGACCGCGCGCCGGCCGCGGTGGAGCGCGCCGGGTCGGGTCGACCGGGAGCGCTCGCTGTCCGACCTGGCCAACGCGCTCGCCACGACCCTGGACGCGCCGGTCACCGTGGAGGACCTGAACTCGCGGGTGCTCGGCTACTCGGACAACCAGACCCGCGGCGATTCCAGCCGGCACGAGACGATCCTCGGCCGCGGCGTGCCCGCCCGGTACACCGAGATGCTGCGCCGGCACGGCGTCTTCGAGCGCCTGTACGCCACCGACGAGCCGGTGTCGGTCGACCTCACCATGCTGCCGGACCTCGACGTGCCGCGGATCGCGATCCGGATCGCGCGCGGCCAGTACGTGGTCGGCTCGATCTGGGTGGCCACCGCGACGCCGGTCGCCGAGGTCGACGTGTCCGTGCTGCGCGCCGCGGCGGTGCGCGCGGGCGAGTTGATCGACAGCGGCACCCAGGACCAGGACCGGCGGCGGCGGTCGGTCGCGGCGCTGGTCGGCGACGACGAGACCGAGGCGGCGCGCAGCGCGCGGGAACTCGACCTCGACGGCGACCCGGTCCAGCTGCTGGTGGTGGAACTGGTGCGACCGGTGGGCGGCGGGCCGGAGCTGTCCTCCCGCGACATCGACAAGTACGCCGACGTGCTGCACCTGCAACTCGCCGGGGTGAGCAGCCGGGCCATCGCGGCCGCCGTCGGCAGCCAGGTGGTGGGCGTGCTGCCGGTAGACGCGGTCGACGCCGGCCCGCGCCGCGCGCTGGCCGCCGCCGAGCGGTTCGCGCGCACCCCGAACGCCGGCGCGCCGGTGCACGTCGTGGTGGTCTCGGCGGGTCGGGGTGCCGCCGGAGTGCGGACGGCGTGGGCGGACGCGGCCAAGGCGCACGCGGTGCTGGCGCGCAACCCGAGCACCGCGACGAGCACCGCCGTGCTGCGCTACGAGGACGCCTACTTCGACATCCTGCTCCAGGACGTCGCGGGCTCGTTCACGGGCGGTGGACCGGCGATCTCCACGCCGGTGTCCCGATTGCTGGCCCACGACGACGAGCACCACACCGACTTCGCCCAGTCGCTCGTCGTGTACCTGCGCGAGTTCGGCTCGGTGCACGACGCGGCCAGGGCGCTGCACGTCCACGCGAACACGCTGCGGTACCGGTTGCGCCGGCTGTCCGACCTGTGCGGCATCGACCTGGCCGACCACGACGCGCGGTTCAAGGCGATGCTCGAACTGCGCATCCGGGGTCTGCTGGGTTAGGCCGGTCGTCCGATCCCACCAACCTCCGGTCGGGTTTCCGTCTGCCGGACCGAAGACGGTCTCCGCGTCCGCCCCGCAGGATGGGGACCATGACGGATCTCCTCGCGAACGCCGACCCGGTGCCGCTCGCGCAGGCCGACGACGACGCGCGTGCCGCCGAGGCCAGGGCGGGCGTCGTCGTCCGGCGCCTGGACGCGCTGGACGACCTGCACGCCGTCCACGCGCTGTACCGGTCGATCTGGCGACCGGACGACGAGCACGCCGCGATCACGGTGGAAGTCCTGCGCGCGCTGACCAAGGCGGGCAACCACGTGGCCGGCGCCTACGCGGGCGACGACCTCGTCGGCATGACGGTGGCGCTCAACGGGACCCCGGACAGCGGGCACGTGCACAGCCACATCGCGGGCGTCGCGCCGTCCGGCCAGGGCCGCGGCATCGGGCTCGCGCTCAAGCTGCGCCAACGGGTCTGGGGCCTGGAGCACGGCGTCCGGTCGATCGGCTGGACGTTCGACCCGCTCGTGCGCCGCAACGCCCACTTCAACCTGGCGAAGCTGGGCGCGCTGCCCGTCGAGTACCTGACCGACTTCTACGGCCCGATGTCCGACGGCATCAACGGCGAGGACGCCACCGACCGGCTGCTGGTCTCGTGGCGGCTGGACCGGCCGCTGCCCGCGCCGGGCGCCGCGCCCGAGCCCGACGGCCGGCCGGCGCTGGTGCACCACCCCGAGGGCGACGTGCCGCTGGTGACCGAGTCGACCGCCGCGCGGGTGGCCGTGCCGACGCCCGCCGACATCGAGGCGCTGCGCGGCGCCTCGCCGGTGGCCGCGTCCGCGTGGCGGCTCGCGGTCCGCTCGACCCTGGCGCACGAGCTGGCCGCGGGCTCCGCCGTCGTCGGCTTCGACCGCGCGGGCCACTACCTGATTTCCCGGAAGGACAACGCATGAGGCTCGAAGGCGTCGAACTGATCACCGTCACGCTGCCGCTGGTGTCGCCGTTCCGCACGTCGTTCGGCACCCAGACCGAGCGGGAGATCCTGCTGGTGCGCGCGGTGACCGACGTCGGCGAGGGCTGGGGCGAGTGCGCGACGCTGCTCGACCCGCTGTACTCCTCGGAGTACCTGGCGGGCGTGCTGGACGTGTCGCGCCGCTACCTGGTGCCGGCGCTGCGCGACCTGGCGGGCGTGGAGGCGCACCGGGTCGCGCCGACGCTGCGCCGGTTCCAGGGGCACCGGATGGCCAAGGGCGCGCTGGAGATGGCCGTGCTGGACGCCGAACTCCGGCACCGGGGTGTGTCCTTCGGCCGGGAACTGGGCGCGGTGGCCGACAGCGTCGCGTGCGGCGTCTCGGTCGGGATCATGGACAGCGTGCCGCAGCTGCTGGACGCGGTGGCCGACTACGTCGACCAGGGCTACGCGCGGATCAAGCTCAAGATCGAGCCGGGCTGGGACGTCGAGCCGGTCCGCGCGGTGCGCGAGCGCTTCGGCGACGACCTGCTGCTCCAGGTGGACGCGAACACCGCCTACGGCCTCAAGGACGCGCCGCACCTGGCGCGGCTGGACCCGTTCGGTCTGCTGCTGATCGAGCAGCCGCTGCCGGAGGAGGACGTGCGGGGCCACGCCGAGCTCCAACGCCGGATCACGACGCCCGTGTGCCTGGACGAGTCGATCGTGTCCGCCCGGTCCGCGGCCGACGCGATCAGCCTCGGCGCGTGCCAGGTGGTCAACATCAAGCCCGGTCGGGTCGGCGGCTACCTGGAGGCCCGCCGGGTGCACGACGTGTGCGCCGCGCACGACATCCCGGTGTGGTGCGGCGGGATGCTGGAATCGGGGATCGGCCGGGCGGCGAACCTCGCGCTGGCCGCGCTGCCGAACTTCACCCTGCCCGGCGACACGTCCGCCTCCGACCGCTACTACCGCACCGACCTGACCACGCCGTTCACCCTCGACGGCGGCCGCATGGCGGTGCCGACCGGCCCGGGCCTCGGCGTCGAGCCGATCCCGGAGCTGCTCACCGAACTCGCGACCCACCGGGAGTGGATCGCGGTCTAAAACCCCCGGGGCGGGGGGAGCGGGGCGGCACCTGCCACACGCGGTGCCGCCCCATCGCCTCTCAGGCTCCCGGGTCCCAGGCGATGAGCTGCTCGAACACCACCGGGTCGCCGCCGAGTTCGAGCTCGTCCACCGGGACCCGCGAGTAGAACGCCTGGACCAGCTGGGAGGCCGTGCCCCGCAGGGACGCGTCGGACTCGACCTCGTCGGACTCCTCGACGCGGGTGATCCGCGCGCCGTCGGCGGACAGCGCCACCCGCCAGGACCGGCCCTCGGTCGCGGCGTAGTGGATGATCGCGGGCTTGTGCGGCCACGGGCTCGTCGTCGCGACGCAGGTGACCAGGAACTCCTCGACGCCGTCCAGCGCGACCTCCACCGGGAGCGGCCGGGGCGCGCCCTGGGCGAGCTGGGCGTCGTAGGTGTGCACAGCGATCTCCTGGACCTGGTGCCGGGCAACGGCTCCGGCGGTCGGCGGCGACTGCGAGTCGCCCCAGCCGACCCAGCACACGTGGTCCGGACCCACCTCGCGCAACGCGTCCAGCAACCGTCGGGCCGACTCGGTCCACCAGGCCACCAGCTCCGCGCGGTCCCGGGGCAGGGCGGGCGCGTCCTTCGGCTCGACCTTGGCCGGGGGAGCGACCTCCGGACCGGCGGCGACGATCGTGGCCCAGCGCCGCCGTCCGTCGCCCAGGTGCCGCACCAGGTCCAGCAGCGTCCACGCGGGGCAGCTGGGCACCCGCGCGTCCAGGTCGGGCGCGGCGAGGATCTCGGCGCCGAAGGCGGTGGCGCGTTCGTCGATCAGCCGCAGCAGGTCGGGAAACCCCAGGGTGTTGTGCACGGCGCGTGTCTACCACCCGGAACCGGTGGCGGCACAGCGAATTCGGCCCCGGTCGACCCCGCGCGGTCCGCGGCCGAATCGGCCGGTGGACCGGGAAACCGGCTCGCGGGCACCGGAAACGTGCGAATCGGGCTCGGCACGGCCGGCGCACCGGAGTGCCGCGCGGATGTGGGAGCCCCGGTGTGCGGGGGAGGGCCGCCGGGTGGCAACCCTCCCTCCACTGAGGACACTTGTACCGCGGTGCTCAGGCGGTCGGCGCGGAGACCTTGCGGAACAGGCGGTACATGTACAGGTACTCGTCCTCGCCGTCGACCACGCGGGTGAACTCGGTGTCCGCGCCGTTGATCACCGAGACGAACCGGCCCCGACCCGCCGGTCGCACCGGCGTCGGCGGCTCGACCAGCTCGTCCTCGCCGCCGAGGGGCGATTTCCGGGCCATCTTGGCGGACACGCCGCCCTCGTCGTCGCGGAACAGGGTGTACCGCGCCAGGACCGTCTCGTAGACGCCGAGCATCTCGTCCAGCACGGCCGGTTCCGCGTCCCGGTCGACCAGCGGGGTCGGGTACCGCAGGCCCAGCTCCTCGCCCACGAGCGCGAGCAGCTCCTCGACCAGGCCCGCGCCGTCGTCGGAGTTCGTCAGCACGCACACCGCGATGCCCAGCTCGGGGAACGCGTGCAGCTTGGCGTGCTGGCCGATGGTGTGCCCGCCGTGCTGCGCCGCGCGCACCGGACCGTCCGGGCCCGCCCAGTCGGTGAGGATCCAGCCCAGTCCCCACGCGTTGTCCACAGTGGACCGTGCGGTCAGGTCGACCTGGGGCGTGCGCATGGCCCGCGCCGACTCCGCCGACAGCAGCCGCTCGCCGGTCGGCGTCACGCCGTCCCGCAGGTGCGCGGCGGCGAACCGCAGCAGCGCGTCCGCCGAGCCGGTGATCAACCCCGCCGGGCCCACCGAGCGCGGCAGCGTCCAGACCGGCGCGGGCGCGACGGGCCGCTCCGGGTCGGACCGGTCGGGCAGGTGGCCGACGGCGGCGCGGAACAGCAGCGCCTGCGCGGGCCTGGTGACCGCGTGCCGGGTGCCGAGCTTGCCGACGACGTGGGTGGCGACCGCCTCGTCCCACGTCGTGCCGCGCAACACCTCGACGATCCGGCCCGCCAGCACGAAACCCGCGTTGCAGTAGCTCAGCGGGCCGTCCGGCCGGGTGGTGCTGCCGGCCTCGGCCAGCGCCTCGACGTACTTCGCCACGCAGTCGTCGCCGTCGCCGGTGTCGGTGAAGACGTCGCCGTCGATGCCGCTGGTGTGGGTGAGCAGCTGCCGCACGGTGATCGCCTCGGCGTGCCCGGCCTCGGCCAGCGCGAACTCCGGCAGCACGTCCACCACCCTGGTGTCCAGGGTCAGCCTGCCCTCGTCCACCAGTTGCATGACCAGCGTCGTGGTCCACACCTTGGAGATCGAGCCGTACTGGAACAGCGCGTCGGCGGTGACCTCGACGCCGGTGTCCAGGCTGGTCAGGCCCGAGGCCAGCACGCGGACCTCCACGCCGCCCTCGTCGTCCAGCGCCAGCACGCCCACCTGGCAGCCGGGCACCCGGTGCCGCGCCACCGCCGCGTCCAGCCGCTCCTGCCACGCGGCGGTGGCGAGCAGTCCGGCGGGCAACCCCTGTCGGTCGTTCACGCCTGCACTCCCTTTCACTGGTCAGGACTTCCGCCGCGCCGACCACGGCTCCGGCCGGAGCGGGCGGCGCGCGGTGAGGCCCCGGTGGTAGAGGTTGACATCGGTCCGGCCGACCGGCGAGCGCTCGGCCGACGCGACCCGCTTCCCGGCGCGCGGCCGGGGTCGGAGGCGAGGACGAGCCCCGGCGCGGCGTCGACGGTCGCGTCACCGGTGACGGGCGAGGTCCTCGGGGTGGCGGAGGGGAGGGTCATCGCACGTGCTCCTTGAGCCAGTCGAGCAGCCGGCGGCGGTAGTCCAGCCGCTGCGACGGCGGGCCGGTGAGCACGAACAGGTGGGAGGCCCCGGGGTAGAGCACGAGCCGGGTGATCACCTGCGCCTCGCGCAGCCCGGTGAACCACTGCTCGGCCTGGTTGACCGGGCACCGCTGGTCGTCCAGGCCGTGCAGCACCAGCGTGGGCGCGGTGACGTCGTGCACCCGCGCGATCGGGGACGCGGCGTGCAGCGCGGCCAGGTCGGTGGCCGCGCCCTGGCCCATCTCCAGCGCGGAGAAGTAGTGCGCGAGGTCGCTGCTGCCCGACACGCCGGCCAGGTCGGTCACCACGCCGCCCGCGACCGCGGCCGCGAACACGCCGGGGTGGCGCGAGGTGAGGTGGCACGTCGCGTAGCCGCCGTAGCTGTAGCCGGTGACCGCGACCGCGGCCCGGTCCACCAGACCCTCGTCGACCAGGGCGGCCACCGGTTCCAGGAAGTCCCGCGCGTCGGCGCTGCCCCAGCCGCCGACGAGACCGGTGTAGAACTCCTCGCCGTAGCCGTCGCTGCCGCGCGGGTCGAGCAGCAGCACGGACCAGCCGCGCGCGGCCAGGTCGTGGTGGTAGAAGAAGTTCGCGTCGGCCAGCGGCGCCCACGCGTTGTGCGGCCCGCCGTGGATGTCGAGCAGCAGCGGCGTGCGGCCGGTCGTCCCGCACGGGCGCAGCAGCCAGCCGTGCACCGTGGCGCCGTCGGAGATCTCGAAGGCGCGCGGTTCCCAACCGGTCGGCGCGGGACCGGTGGCGAGCGCCGTCCGGTGCGCCTCGGTTCCGGTCGGGTCGAGCACCAGCACCTCGGCGAACGCGTCCACGGCGGCGCGCACCACCACCAGGTGTCCTGAGTGGACGGACACGGCCAGCCCGTCGACGCTCTCGGTCGGCGTGCCGTACCGGTGCCGCGCGGGCGCGCCGGGTGTCGCCCAGTCGACCGAGTACAGGTGGGACATGCCCCGGTCGCGGATCGCGAAGTACAGGGTGCGGCCGTCCGGCGCGAGCCGCGGCAGCGCGCCCGGGTACGCGCCGCCGGACCCGACCAGCACGTTGCGGTCCAGCTCGGGCGCGAGCCGGCGCGCCGGGCCGCCGTCGAGGTCGACCAGCCACAGGGTCGTGTGCCCGATCGCGACGTCCGGCCGGCCGGTGACGACGAGCTTCGCGCCGTCGGGGGTGAACAGCAGCGCCGAGCCCAGGCCGAAGAACCCGGTGTGCACGCGGGTGCGCGTGTGCGGCGCGGCCACGTCGACCACCTCGACCGCGCCGGTGAAGTCGGTGTCCCAGCGGTCGTCGTGCCACGTCGTGTACGCGATCCGGGCGCCGTCGGGCGACCAGGCGACGCCGTCCAGCGCGGGCAGTCCGCCGACGACCACGGTGACCTCGCCGGACCCGACGTCCAGCACCGACAGGTCCAGGACCAGGTCGCCGAACCGGCCGACGCCGTCGGCCTTGTGGAACGCGGTGTTCACCACCAGCGGCGCGGTCGGGTCGGGCACCGCGCCGAGCGTGACGAGCGCGAGCCGCGTGCCGTCGGGCGAGAAGGTCGCGCTCAGCACGCCCAGCGGGAACCGGTCCGCCGGGGTGACCTGGACGGGGTCGCCGCCGTGCGCCGGGATCCGCCACACGTGCGCCGCGCGCAGGAACGACACCGAGCCGTCGGGGAGGAAGCCCGGCGCGGAGTCGGCCGGTCCGGCGGTGAGCCGGGTGGTGCCGTCGGCGGTGGTCGACCACAGCCCGGTGACCGCGCGGTCGGTGTCGCGGTCGAACGTGGTCAGCGCGAAGACGACGCGGGATCCGTCGGGGGAGATCGCCGGCTGGGACGGCACGCGGGCCGACCACAGGTCGTCGATCGTGAACGGGTGTGTCATGGGCGTGTTCCTCGGGGGGCTCTCGCGGGGGTGGACGGGGGTGTGCCCCTCCGCGGCGCGGCGGGGAGAGGTGCCCGCGCGGCCGGGCGGTCCGGCACCCGGTCGACCGGTCCGATCGCGCGCGCGACCGCCGGCGGCACGGAGGAGTCCGGGCCGGACCGACCGGCCACCGGCGCCACCGCGACGAAGCCGCCGACCGCGGCGGAGACGGCGTCGAACGCCCGCTCGCGGCCGCCGCGGACCGGTTCGGCGGCGAGCGTCCCGGGCGGCACGCCGACCACCGGGATCACCGCGACGGCGAACAGCGCCGGGGTGGCGGGCATCCACCACCCCGGCGCGTCGGCCACCGTCGTCTCGATCGGCATGCGGCAATCCTGGGCGTGCGACCCGGATCACTGCGTCGGGCGAACCCACGGAACTCGGTGGCTTCGTTGGTCCGATCCGACAACAGCCGGCCACCCGTTCGGCGGGCGGTGGTCACCCGACGCGGGCGAACAACCGTCCCGCGTACAGGTACTCGCGGCCCTCGTGCACCAGGTGGGCGAACTCGCGGACCGCGCCCGCCCGGTCGAACGCGAACCGGTTCGCCGCGAGCGGGGTGACCGCGCCCGTCATCGGGGCGGCGCCCGCGATCACCGTCTTCTCGGCCAGGCTGATCGTGAGCCCGCCCTCCGGCGTCCGGTCGAGCACGCAGCGCAGCGCCGGCGTCTCGTAGACACCCGCCAACGCGGACAGGTCGGCCTCCGCGGCGTCCGGCCCGGCGGTGGGCTTCGGCGGGGTCAACCCGAACTCGGCGGCGATCTCGGCCTCCAGCTCGTCGGCCAGCGCGGTGCCGCGGTCGGAGTTGGTCAGCACGCACAGCGCGAGGCCGAGGCCGGGGAACGAGTGCGACTCGGCGATCTGGCCGATCGTGCCGCCGTTGTGGTGCACGGCGGTGTCCGCGCCCCAGTCCGACCGCATCCAGCCCAGGCCCCAGCCGGAGGTCGTGGTGGACAGCGCGGACAGGTCGACGTGCTCGCGGCGCATGAGCAGCGCGGACTCCTCGGACAGCACCCGCTCGCCGGTGAGCCCCACGCCGCCGCGCAGGTGGGCGGCCAGGAACGCCAGCAGGTCGGCGGAATCGCCCACCGCGATGCCGGCCGGTCCGATCGAGCGCGGCAGGTGCCACCGGGTGGTCGCGGTCGCCACGCCGGTGTCCGGGTCGGTGTGGTGGCCGACGGCCGCGCGGTGCAGCGGCGCGTCCCGGAACCGGGTGATCACGTGGGTCAGGCCGAGCGGGCGCAGCAGGCGTTCGGCGAGCACGTCGTCCCACACCTGCCCGCGCAGGACCTCGACGATCCGGCCGGCGACCACGAAACCGGAGTTGGCGTAGCTGAACGGGCCGCCGGGCTCGGTGATCGACACCGCGCCGGCCAGCGCGTCGACGTACTTCGCGACGCAGTCGTCGCCGTCGCCGGTGTCGGTGAAGACGTCGCCGTCGATGCCCGCGGTGTGGGTGAGCAGGTGGCGCACGGTGATCCGCTCCGCGTGCCCCGGCACGGCCGTGGCGAACCCGGGCAGCACCTCGGTCACCGGGGTGTCCAGGGTCAGCAGGCCGTCGTCCACCAGTTGCAGCACGAGGGTGGTCGTCCACACCTTGGTGATCGACCCGTAGTGGAACACCGTCCGGGGCGTCACCGGCACGCCGGTCGAGGTGCTCGTGACCCCGCTCCCCAGGACCCGCACGTCGGCGTCGTCGCCGTCCAGCGCCAGCAGTCCCACCTGGACACCCGGCACGCCGTGCTTCGCGGCCAGGGCGTCGATCCGGTGCTGCCAGTCGGGTCCGGTGAGCAGGTCGGCGGGTGCGACGGTCATGGTGGGTTCCTCCTGGGGTCGGCGGGTGCGCACCGTCGAGTCTCGGCGGCGCGACCGCGGTCCGGCATCGGGGGATCGCACCAAATCCGTCGGCCGTACTGGGAGCGCGGCACGAGGCGCCGGGGTTCATCGGTTCCGACCAACCCGACCGGCGGGCCTTGTCGGATGGCACGAGGCGGGGGCCGCGCCGCGCGTGGTGGACTGCGGCCCATGGTGCTGCTGCGTGGAGGCCGGGTGATCGACCCGGGAACGGGTCTGGACGCCGTCGCGGACGTGCTCGTGCGGGACGGGAAGGTGGCGGCCGTCGGGCCGGACCTGTCCCACCCGGACGCGCCGGTGGTGGACGTGACGGGGCTCGTGGTGGGCCCGGGGTTCGTCGACCTGCACAGCCACGTGCACGGCGTCGCCGGTCACCGGTTGCAGGCGTTCGACGGGGTGACCACCGCGCTGGACCTCGAGTCCGGGCTGACGCCGGTGGAACGCGGCTACGCCGAGGCCGCCGCGCAGGGGCGTCCGCTGAACTACGGGTTCTCCGCGTCCTGGGGCGCGGCGCGGGCGGCGGTGCTCGCCGGCGTCGAGCCGGACGCGGACTTCTACTCCGGGCTCCGGGTGCTGGACGACCCGCGGTGGCAACGCTCGTCCACGCCGCGGGAGCTGGACACCTGGCTCGCCCTGCTGGAGCGGGAGATCGGCGCGGGCGCGCTGGGCATCGGCGTGTTGCTGGGCTACGCGCCGCGCACCGACCCGGCCGAGTTCCTCGCGATGGCCGCGCTGTCGGCGCGCGCGAACTCCCCGATGTACACCCACGTGCGGCAGCTGGTCGAGGCGAACCCGGCCACCCCGATCGACGGTTCGGCCGAACTGGTCCGCGCCGCGGCGGAAACCGGCGCCGCGATGCACCACTGCCACGTGAACAGCACGTCGCTGCGGCACGTGGACCGGGTGCTCGGCATGCTCGCGAAGTCCCGTGAGGACGGTGTGCGGGTCAGCGTCGAGTGCTACCCGTACGGCGCGGGCAGCACGGGCGTCGGCGCGTTCTTCCTGGAACCCGAACTCCTGCCCGCGTCCGGGATCGGCCCGACCGACATCGTCATGGTCGGCACCGGCGAACGCGTCGCCGACGAGGCCCGCCTGCGCCACCTGCGCGCCACCGACCCGGGCGCCCTGTGCCTCGTGTCCTTCCTGGACGAGGCGAACCCGGCCGACGAGGCCCTCCTGACCCGCTCCCTGGCGTTCCCGGACGCGATCGTGGCGAGCGACGCGATGCCCCTGGAGTGGCCGGACGGCTCCCACGACAGCCGCGAGTGGCCCCTGCCCCCACACGGCCGCACGCACCCGCGCACGGCCGGCACCTTCGCGAAGTCGTTGCGCCGCATGGTCCGCGAAACGGGAACCTGGACCTGGCCCGAGGCGTTCCGCCGCTGCGCGTACCTCCCGGCCCGGGTCCTGGACCAGGTGGCGCCCGCCGCGACGGCGAAGGGCCACCTGGGCGTGGGCGCGGACGCCGACCTCGTCGTCCTCGACCCGACCACCGTCTCCGACACCGCCACCTACCAGGACCCGACCCGCCCCTCGGTGGGGGTCCACCACCTCCTGGTCGCCGGCACCTTCGTGATCCGCGACCGCGAACTGCGCCAGGACGCCTACCCGGGCCGCCCCCTGCGCGGCGAACCCGCC
The DNA here is from genome assembly GCF_040642015.1 of Actinosynnema sp. NPDC020468. Taxonomy (NCBI): domain Bacteria; kingdom Bacillati; phylum Actinomycetota; class Actinomycetes; order Pseudonocardiales; family Pseudonocardiaceae; genus Actinosynnema; species Actinosynnema sp. NPDC020468. The sequence continues at coordinate 46,295 of NZ_JBFAEO010000034.1, read as the reverse complement.
TGACCCACCACCGGACTCGCGGTGCTGTTCCCACCCGAGGGCCGGTGGCCGCGCTCGCGCCGAACCCCGGCCACCTGAAGCAGGTGGCCGGGGTTCGGGAGGACCGGTCCGCGCTAGACGTCCCAGGCGTGGCCGAACGCGAGCAGCTCGGCGGAGTGCTCCACGCGGTCGACCCAATCCCGCGGCCACGCGGACAGGCCGTGCGCGGCGCCGGCGAACGCTCCCGCCAGGCACGCGATGGAGTCCGAGTCGCCGGACGTGGTCGCGGCTCGGCGCACGGCGGCCACCGGCTCGTCCGGGAACAGCAGGAAGCAGTGCAGCGCGGTCGCGAGGGCCTCCTCGGCGATCCAGCCCGCGCCGGTCGCCAGGCACGGGTCGGTGGCGCGGTCGGCGGGCACCGTCGCCACCACCTCCAGCGCGTGCGCGCACTCGTCCCACCCCCGCGCGATGAACTCCGCCGGGTCGGTCACCCCCGGACGCGCCCACAGCTCGCCCAGCCACTCCTCGCGGTAGGTGGTCCGCTGCTCCGCGCACCGCGCCCGCAACGCCTCCAGCAGGTCACCCGGCCGCATGCCGCGGGCCAACCACAGCGCGGCGAACGCGGTCAGCTCGCTGGCCGCCAACGCGGTCGGGTGGCCGTGGGTGATCGCGGACTGGAGTTGGGCGAGGCCCGCGCGGCGGTCGTCGGACAACCCCGGCACGAGGCCGACCGGCAGGACGCGCATGTTCGCGCCGCAGCCCTTGGACGACGCGCCGGTCGCCTGCGGCCACGGCAGGCCCGCGGCCAGCCGCTCGCACGCGTTCAGACAGGTCATGCCCGGCGCGCGGTTGTTGTCCGGCGCGGCCCACCAGGTGATGAAGTGCCTGCTCAGCGCGTCCACCACGGCCGGGACCGGCGCGTCCGGCGGCAGTTCGGCCAGTGCCCGCGCCACGGCCAGCGTCATCTGGGTGTCGTCGGTGATCAACGCCGGGTCGCCCTCGAGGTCGCCCGGTCCGCCCGGACCCCAGCGCCGCTCGATCTCCGCCACGGTCAGGAACTCGGTGGGCGCGCCCAGCGCGTCACCGCAGGCCAGCCCGATCAACGCACCGCTCGCTCGCGTCACCCGGACAGCCTAGGCGGTCGGCTCGGTCGGGCGGTGCTTGCGGTCGCGGACGAAGACGACCGCGGGCTTGCCCTCGTCGGAGCGCCGCCGGTCGAGGTCGAACCGGGTGGTGGCCTCGATCAGGTTGCTCAGCTTGGTGTGCCCGTAGCTGCGCGGGTCGAAGTCGGGGTGCTGGTTGGTGATGATGTGGCCGACGTGCGCGAGCGACGCCCAGCCGTCGTCGTCGGACGCGGCCTCGACCGCGTCGCGCAGCAGGTCGTTCAGGCCGACGTGCTCCTCCAGCGGCGGCCGGGTGGCGGGCTGCGGCGGGTGCACCTCGGTCGGCACGGGCGCGAGGTTGTCCAGGTAGACGAACTTGTCGCAGGCGGACACGAACGGCGCGGGGGTTTTGCGCTCGCCGAAGCCGTAGACGGTCAGGCCGGACTCGCGCAGCCGCGCGGCGAGCCGGGTGAAGTCGCTGTCGCTGGACACGATGCAGAACCCGTCGAGCCGGTCGGTGTAGAGCAGGTCCATCGCGTCGATGACCATCGCGGCGTCGGTGGCGTTCTTGCCGGTGGTGTAGGCGAACTGCTGGATGGGCTGGATCGACCGCGCGAGCAGCTGTTCCTTCCACCCCTTGAGGTTCTGCCCCGTCCAGTCCCCGTAGGCGCGCTTCACGTGCGCCGTGCCGTACTTCGCCACCTCGGCCAGCAACGCCTGCGCGATGCCGGGCCTGGTGTTGTCCGCGTCGATCAGCACCGCGAGCTTGGCACTGCCACCAGCCATCGTCTCCACCCCTCCAGTACCCCGGCCGGAGGTGGCGCGAGGCCCGTCCGAGCCTAGGCGGCGGGACGGCGGGTCCGCGAGTGCGTCAGTCCCGATCGAGCAGTTCCGCGAGCAGTGCTCGCACCCGCCGGTCGACGTCGTCGCGGATCTCCCGCACCGCCGCCAGGTCGCGACCGGCCGGGTCGGCGAGGTCCCAGTCCAGGTAGCGCTTGCCGGGGAACACCGGGCAGGTGTCGCCGCAACCCATGGTGATCACCACCTCCGCCGCCTCGACGTCCTCTGTGGACAGTCGGACCGGTACTTGCTCAGTGATGTCCAGCCCGAGTTCGGTCATCGCCCGCGCGGCCACCGGGTTGACCTGCCCGGCGGGCTCCGACCCGGCCGAGCGCACCGCGACCCGGCCGAGGGCGTAGTGCCGCAGCAGCGCCGCGGCCATCTGGGAGCGTCCGGCGTTGTGCACGCAGACGAACAGCACTTCGGGTGTCATGGTCGCTCCCGGGTTCGGGGGTGCAGGACGTGGATCAGCACGACGGCCAGTGCCGCGCCGAGGAGTTGCGCCGGCACGTACAGCAGGGCCGAGGCCGGCGACAACCCGGCGAAGGTGTCGCTGAACAGCCGGCCGACGGTGATCGCGGGGTTGGCGAAGCTCGTGGAGCTGGTGAAGAAGTAGGCCGAGCCGATGTACGCGGCCACCGCGCCCGGCACCAGCGCCGCCCGGTCGGACCTGGTCAGCGCGAAGACCACCAGCAGCAGCCCGGCGGTGGCCACCACCTCGGACAGGCCGTGCGCGACGGTGGCCCGCCCGGTGGTGGCGAGGCCGACCGGTGGCAGCTCGAACAGCACGTTCGCCACCACCGCGCCCGCGACGCACCCGGAGGTTTGCGCCGCCGCGTAGGAAAACGCCTCACGCCAGGGGATTCCGCCGAACCAGGCGTCCACAAGGGACACCACCGGGTTCAGGTGCGCGCCGCTGACCGGGCCGAACACCAGGATGATCGCGTACAGCCCGGCACCGGTCGCGACGGCGTTCTCCAGCAGTCGCAGGCCGGCGTCGCCGGGGGAGAGGCGTTGCGCGGCGATGCCCGAGCCGATCACCACCGCCGCGAGCAGCAGGCCGCCCAGGAACTCGGCCAGGAGTCGGCGGCTCATCGCACGGCGGGCGCGAGGCGGTCGACCCGGGCGGCCAGGTCGGCGAACGCGAGGTCGAAGGCCGCGCGGGTGCCGGTCGCGGCGGGGTCCGGCACCGACCAGTGCAGGCGGTCGCCGGGAGGCAGGTCCTCGTGGGCGCTGTCGCACACCGCCACGACCAGGTCGGCCGGCTCCAGCACGTCCGCCACCCGGCTGGTGCCCGCCCGGCCCAGCGAGAGCCCGTGCGCCCGCGCGGTGGTCACGGCCAGCGGGTGCACGCGCGGCGCCGGGTCGGTGCCCGCGCTCGCCGCCGGGACCCGGCTGCGCCGCTTCCACAGCGCGGCGGCCAACTGCGACCGGGCCGAGTTCCGGCTGCACACGAACACCACGCGCGGCGCGTGCCGGGCCGCGGTCGGCACCAGCCCGGCGAGCCCGGCCGGGCGCAGCCTGAGGTAGGTGCGCCGGTGGTCGCCCTCCGATCGCGACCGCTCGACCACGCCCACCCGCTCCAGCGCTTTCACGTGGTGCGCCACCAGGTTCCCGGCCAACCCGAGCGCCTCGCCCACCTCGCCCGGTGACGCGTCGCCGAGCAGCAGCAGTTCCACCAGGGCCAGCCGCGTGGGCTCGCCGAGGGCGGCGTGCAGCCGGGCGCGGGCCACCAGGTCGGGATTCCGGTCAACAGACATTGACTCAATGATGGTTGAGGTACTGCGCGGAAGTCAAACCGCGGTCAGGTGCGTTCGGCCAACTCGCCGAACGGGGTCGCGAAACCGTCCCGCGCCGTGCGCAGCGCCTCGTGCCGGCGGCGGGCCAGGCCGGCGACCGCGAGCACCAGGTACACCCCCGACAGCACGAGGGTCGCGATCCGGTTGCCGTCGGCGGACAGCGTCACGCTCGCTGTGAACTGGGCCGCGAACAGCGCGAACAGCACCACCGCCGCCCGCGCGGACAACCCGAGCGCGGCCAGCAGGCTGACCGCGAACAGCGACTGCGCGGCCGTCAGCAGCAGCTCCAGCCGCTGGTGGCCGTCCAGCGGCAACCCGGCGGAGGTGCCGGCGGACAGCGCGAACACCACCGGCAGCGAGCCGACCAGCAGCGTCCACTGGTTGACCTTGCTGGACAGCAGCGTGCCGAGGGCGTCCGAGGCGCGCAGCCGGGCCGCGTACAGGCAGGCCACGATCAGCTCGGGCGCCTCGCTGGCCAGCGGGGCGACCCACTGCACCAGCAGGAACTCCTCGACTCCCAGGCTGCTCCCGGTGTCCACCAGGTTCGACGCGAAGTGCTCGGCACTGGCCAGGATCACCAGCCCGGCGAACGCGAACAGCCCGAGCACCACCCGCCCGCGCCGCCGCTGCCCGCCGACCCACGCCGACACGCCGTGCAGGTCCGGCTCCTCGACCGGGGCCTTGGCCAGCCGCCACACGTACGCGACGAAGACGGCCGCGAACACCGCCGCGTCCACCAGCGTCAGCGACGTCCGCAGCGGCAGGGTGAGCGAGTACAGCGTGGCCGCGCCCAGGAACACCACCTCGGCGGACATCACCGGCGCCAGCGTCACCCGGCCCGCACCGGCCGACGTGCTCGACGTGCTCGACGGGTTCGACGCGCGGCGGCGGCGCACCGCGAGGCCCGCGACGAGCACCACCAGTGGCCAGCCGAGGCCGACCAGGACCCGGTTCGCGCCGGTCATGTTCGCGAGCGCCAGCGAGCACGGGTCGGGTTGGCCGGGATCGGACGCGCACGTGCCCTTGGCGGCGTACTCCTGACCGGCCTCGAAGGTGAACACCAGGTCGACCGCGTACTCCGGCAGCACCGCGACCATCGCCAGCACCGCGATGGCGAGCCCCGCGCTGACGTCCACCTGCGCCGCCTCGGCCGCCCAGGACAGCAGGAACGCCGCCGCGACGATCGCGATCCCGAACACCGCGGCGGCGACCGGCGCGGGCAGGTCCGGGTGGGGCAGCCCGAGGTAGTCGGCCGCGCCGAGCAGCACGCCGGGCAGCGCCACCGCGCCGGTGAGCGGCAGTCGGACGGGGAACGCGCGAGTCGTCATGGAATCGGGTGTTCCCGACGAACCGGGCGATCAATCCGCGACCCGGCGCCCGTTCGCCCGGTGGTGGACCGGCCGGCGGCCGCCGACACCGCCCGGACCGCGGTCACGGCGGTCACCTCCCGTTCGGGTCGGGACCGCTGTCGCGCCGGGGTTCGGGCGGCCGTGTGGGCGGTGGTCGGGTTCCGCGTCGCCCGGGCCGGGGTCACGATGATCACCTCCCGTTCGGGTCGGGACCACTGTCGCACCGGGGTCCGGGCGCCCGCGTGGGCGACGGCGGTCGGGTTCGGCCTCGATCGGGTGAAGACCGCGGTCGGGGTTCAGCAGTCCGGGGTGCTGCGGAACGAGCAGTCGTCGGGCTGGTTCGCCAGGACGTGCGCGTTGGTCAGCACGATCGACGGCGGGGTGTCGATGTAGTAGCTCGCGCCGACGCCGCCGCCCCTGCCGCGCAGACCCGGGGTCCCCGGTCGGCCGCCGGCGCTGCGGACCTGACCACCGGTGGCCCCGGCGCCGGTCCGGTTCTGCCGGATCGTGGTGCCGTCGACGGTCAGCCTGCGCTTCTTGTCCACGTGGACGCCGCCGCCCTTGCCGCCGTCGCCGCCCGAGCCGCCGTTGCCGTAGGTCAGGTAGTCGGCGTTGCCCCTGCCGCTGTCCGCGCCGGCCGCGCCGTCGCCCGTGGTGTTGTCCGACAGGGTTCCGCCGGACACCGTCACGACCTCCGCGCCACCGCCCTTCACCAGCGCGAGCCCGGCGCCCCGACCGCCGTCACCACCGGGCGCGCCGCTGCCCGCCTGCCCGTTCGGCGTGCCGCCGTCGCCGCCGCGTCCGCCCCGACCGCCGGCACCGGTGCGGTTGCGCCCCGCGTCGCTCGCCGACAGCGCGGTCGGGGTGGAGGCGAACGCCCACCCGCCGCCGTCGCCGCCGTTGCCGCCGGTGTGGACGAACTTGTTGCCCTCGGGTCCGCCCGCACCGCCGGTCAGGCCGTCGCCGCCCCGACCGCCGTTCCCGGCCGGCCCACCGGCGCCGGTCGTGTTGTCGAAAGCGCCGGTGCGGGTCGCGGTCAGCGCGGCCGCGCTGAACACGCCGCCACCCGCGCCGCCGTCGCCGCCCGCGCCGGGTTGACCGCCGTCACCGCCCGCGCCGGTCGGCTTGTCGGCACCTCGGGCACCGTTGCCGCCCGCGCCGCCCCCGCCGGTGTGGTTGTCCCGCACGACGCTGTCCACCAACTCGACGGTGCCGGTGACCGCGAGCCCGCCGCCCACACCGCCGGTGCCGCCGTTCCCGCCCTCCGCGCCGTGCCCGGAGGAGGTCGCCCCGACACCGTCGCCGCCGCGTCCACCGTCGCCGGCGGAGTTGCCGCGCACCACCGACCGGCGCACCCGCAGCACGGCCTCGCCGGAGGTGGCCACCCCGCCGCCGGAGCCGCCCCACCCGCCGGTTTCCCCGGTGTCACCGGGGTTTCCGGGCGCACCGGGCGCGCCGGAGCCGGCCCGGTTGCCGCTCACCTCGACGCGGTCGAGCACGAGGGTGCCCGCGTTCAGGACGCCGCCACCGTCCTCGCCGCTGCCGCCGTGCTCGACGGCGTCGCGGGTGTGCCCGCCGCTGATCGTGAGGCCGGTCAACCCGAGGGCTCCGCCGGCGGCCACCTCGAGCACCCGGAACCGCGGCGCGCGGCGGTCCCGCCCGATCGTCGTGCCCTGGCCGACCAGCTCGACGTCGCCGGTGATCACGGGCAACCCGTTGGCGCCCAGGGGTGTGGTGAGCGAATACCCGCATTTCGGCGCGAGCAGCAGCCGCACGCGCGCCTTGGCCGCGTTCGCCGCCGTGATCGCCTTGACCAGGGCGGGTGTGTCGCAGGGGACCTGCTCCTGCGCGTGCGCGGCGGGCGCCACCACCACGCCGACGCCCAGCGCGAGCACCCCGATGACCAGTCCGTCGACCTGCCTGCGCATGCGCGCTCCCCTCGGTTCGCCGTGCGGATGTCCTCCACCCTCGACCATCCGAGCCGGTCGCGGGACCCCCGAAACGGCCGAATTCCATTGAGACGCAAGCAAAAGCGCGAATTCCAACTGGACGTCGTCAGGACGCCGGAGTGGACAGGGCGGCGAGAAGTCGACGGATCGTCGGGTTCCGGTACAGCTCGCGCAACGGCACGCGCGGCAGGTCGGCGGCCTTCATCGCCGCGCCGATCCGCACCGCGACCAGCGAGTTGCCGCCCAGCTCGAAGAAATCGTCGTCCAGGTCGACGGCCGTGCCCAGCACGCCGGACCAGATGGACCGCAGCCGGGTCGCCAGGTCGTCGCCCTCGACGGGCGCGGCCGGAGCGGTCGGCGCGGGCAGGCGGGCGAGGTCGAGCTTTCCGTTGGGGGTCAACGGGAGTTCGGCCAGCGCGGTGACGGTGGCGGGCACCAGGTGTTCGGGCAGGACGGTCACCAGCCGGTTCCGAATCGCGCGCGGGTCGCACGACGCCGGCATCACGTAGGCGGCCAACCGGGCGGTGGCGGGGTCGTCCGGGTCGTCCTGGCGCAGCACCACGGCCGCGGCGCGCACCGCGTCGTCCTCCAGCAGCACGGCCCGGATCTCGTCCGGCTCGATCCGGAACCCGCGCAGCTTCACCTGGTCGTCGACCCGACCCCAGTGCTCCACCTCGCCGTCCGGTCGCAGCCGACCCCGGTCGCCGCTGCGGTACACCACCCCGGTGTCGGTGTGCGGGAACCGCTCGGCGGTCAGCTCCGGCCGGTGCAGGTACCCTTGCGCCACACCGACTCCGCCCACCACGAGCTCGCCCGACACGCCCGGTGGCACGAGCTCGCCCGCCTCGTCCACCACCCGCACCTCCCAGCCGGGCAGCGGTCGGCCGACCGAGCGGGTCGCCGCGAGGGCGTGCGCCCGGGTCACGGTCAGCGCGGTCACGTGCACGGTCGTCTCGGTGATGCCGAAGAGGTTGACCGGGCGGGACCCGGGGTGCCGGTCGAGCCACGGCAGCAGCAGCCGCGCGTCCAGCCGCTCACCGCCGAACACGACCAGCCGCGCGGTCACCCCGGAGTGGTCGACGTCGAGCAGCTGGGTGAACGCGGACGGGGTGTGGCTCAGCACCGAAACCCGTTGTGACACCAGGAGATCCCGGAACCGCTCGGGTTCGCGGGACACCTCGTGCGGCACCACGACCAGCCGGCCGCCGGTCAGCAGGCACCCCCAGATCTCCCACACCGAGAAGTCGAAGGACCCCGAGTGGAACCACGTCCACACGTCGTCGCCGCCCAGCCCGTACTCGTCGCGGGTCGCGTCCAGCAGTGCGATCACGCAGCGGTGCGGCACCACGACGCCCTTGGGCCGACCCGTCGAGCCCGAGGTGTAGATGACGTACGCCGCGTCGTCCGGCGCGGGTGGCGGCCAGGAAGCGGTGCCGGACAACGGTGTCACGCCGTCCTCGGCGGTCACCAGCGCGGCCGGCCCGGCGTCGGCGGCGAGGAAGGCCAGCCGTTCGGCCGGGTAGGCCGGGTCCAGCGGCACGTACACCGCGCCCGCCTTCAGCACGGCCAGCGCGGTCACCACGAACTCCGCCGACCGCGGCAGGCACACCCCGACCCGGTCGCCGCCGACCGCCCCGCGCGCCCGCAACCCGGCGGCCAGCGCGGTCGACCGCGCGTCGAGCTGCGCGTAGGTCAGCGACTCGTCCCCGTCGGTCAGCGCGACGGCGTCCGGCCGGGCCGCGACGACCCGGGCGAACACCCCGGTCACCGTGTCCGGCGGGGTGTCCGGCGCGGGCGTGCGGCCGAGCGCGAGCACCCGGGACCGCTCGGCGGCGTCCCACGGGTCGGAGTCCGGTCGTTCGTGCGCCCGCGCGAGGTGCCGGGTGATCTGCGCGGCGATGGCGTCGGACACGTGCGACCGCGCGTGGTCGCACCGCAGCCGGACCCCGTCGGCGTCGCGGAACACCGAGAACGTCAACGGGAACACCGGCGCGGTGCACGGCGTGTAGCTCCCCGGCAGCCCGACCCCGGTCCACAGCAGCCCGCCGACACCGTCCGGCAGGTCGGGGGAGTAGCGGCGCAGCGTGGTCTCCCACGCCCGCCGCCAACTCGCGCGCGAGCCGAGGTCGACCGCCGGCACCACGTGCACGCCGAAACCGACGCCCTCCGGCAGCCCCCAGTCCACAGTGGACCACGGTCCACCGAGCGGGAGATCCCGCGGCACCACGGGAAGCCCGGCCGCGATCCGGGCCAACGCCTCGGCGTCGTACCGGGACCGGGACGCGACGACCACGAGGTCGACCACGCCGTCGGCGTAGCGCAGCAGCACGCGCCGGAAGTCCGCCGTCGGGTGCGCGAGTTCGGCGGCGCGCCGCCGCTCCGCCCGGGGGTCGTCGGACGCCGCCGGCACGTCGGCGACCCAGCACCCGTCGACGGCCTCCGGCGACCGGATCAGCAGGGTGTGGCACAGCTGCGGCATCGCGGCCTCCGTCCTCATCGGGCGCTGAACCCGCCGTCCACGGTCAGCACCGACCCGGTCACCCGCCGGGACTCGTCGGCCGCCAGGTACACCACCGCCGCGGCCACGTCGGCGGGTTCCACGAGCGCGTTCATCGGCTGGGCCTCGGTGAACGCGCCCTCGTGCTCCTCGTGCGGCACCTCCAGCGAGCGGGCGATCTCGGCGAGCATCCGGCCCTCGGTGAGCCGGTCGTCGCGCACCGAACCCGGGCACACCGCGTTGACCCGCACCTTCATCGGCGCGAAGTCCAGCGCGGCCGCCTTCGTCAGCCCGACGAGCCCGTGCTTCGCGGCCACGTAGCCCGCGAAGTGCCGGTACCCCACCAGACCCGCCGTGGAGGAGATGTTCACGATGCTGCCCGACCGCCGCGCGCACATCGCGCCGCCGACCGCGCGGATCACCCGCCACGCGCCGGACAGGTCCACGTCGAGCATCAGCGACCACTCGTCCTCGTCGATGCCGTGCACGGGTTTCCCGGACGGCGCGGCGATGCCCGCGTTGTTGACCGCCACGTCGACCCGGCCGAACCGCTCCTCGGCGAGGGCCACCGCGGCGCGCACCGACCCTTCGTCCCGCACGTCCGCCACCGCCGTCAGCACGGCCGCGCCGGTCTCCCGGCACAGCGCCGCGGTGTGCTCGAGCTGACCGGGCGTGCCGAGCGGGTACGGCACACCGGGCACGTCCGCGCACACGTCCAGCAGCACCAGGTCCGCACCCTGCTCCGCGCACGCCACCGCGGTCACCCGGCCGAGCCCGCGCGCCGCGCCGGTCACCAGCACCACCTTGTCCCGCAAGCGCATCACAGCACCGTCGACGCGATCAGCCGCACCAGCGCCGGCCCCGTGTCGGTCAGGTACATGTGCCCGCCGGGCAGTTCCACGAGTTCGACGCCCGCGCCCGCGACCGCCGACCAGCCCGCCGCGTCGGCCGGGCTCACCAACTCGTCGTCCTCGCCGCGCAGCACGGTGATCGGCACGTCCAGCGGCTCGACGCCCTCGGGCGCGTAGTCCTCGTGCATCCGCACGTCCGCGCGCAACGCGGGCAGCACCATCTCGCGCATCTCGGGGTCCCGCAACGCCTCGTGCCGGTACCCGGCGAACTCCGCCACCCGCGCCAGGAACTCGTCGTCGGACAACCCGGTCGCGCGCCGCTCCCGACCCCGGTGCGGCTCGGGCGAGCCGCTGACGAACAACCCGACCACCTCGAGGTCCGCGGTGAGCCGCCGGGCCAGCTCGTAGGCCAGCACCGCGCCCAGGCTGTGCCCGAACAACGCGACCCGCGCGCCGGGCTCCAGCGCGCCGCGCAGGTCGGCGGCCAACGCGGTGGTCGCGGTGGGCACGTCGGTGAACGGCTCCTCGTCGATCAGCTCCTCCCGGCCGGGCAGCTGGAGCGGTCGCACGTCGAGCGCGCCGCGCGCGTACCCCTTCCACGGCCGGAAGAACGACGCGCCCGCGCCGGCGAACGGCAGGCACACCAACGTCACGTCCATCCTCGTCCTCTCCTCGCGGTGCTCATCGACTGGTCCGGACCCGGTAGCGCCAGGTCGACAGGACGGCGAACACGGGCAGCAGCACGGCCGCGCACAGCAGCGCGTGCGCCACCGGGTGTTCGGCGGTCCAGCCGTGCTGCGGCGGGAACCCGGCTGGCGCGGCGTTGCCGAACAACGCGCGCAGGGCGTTGGCGAGCGCGGTGACCGGGTTCCACCGGGCCAGGAACGCGAGCGGGCCGGGCAGCGAGGTGGTGGACACGAAACCCGACGACACGAACGTGACCGGGAACAGCCACAGCAGGCCGAGGCTGCCCGCCACCTGCACGTTGGGCGTGATCAGCGCGACGAGCACGCCGATCCACGACACGGTGAACGCGTACAGCAGCACCAGCAGGTAACCCGCGAGGACCGGCAGCACGCCGGTGTGCGGGCGCCACCCCAGCAGCAGACCGCAAACCGTCGTGACCGCGACGCTCGCCAGGCACGTGGTGAGGTCCGAGGTGGTCCGACCGAGCAGCAGCGACACCCGGGCGATCGGCAGCGCGCGGAACCGGTCGACCACGCCCTCCTGGAGGTCGCGGGCCAACCCGATGGTGGTGAACGACGCGGTGAACACGACCGCCTGCGTCATCAGCCCGGCGACCAGGTACTCCCGGTACGCCGGTCCGCCGAGGCTGCCGCCGAACACGTAGCCGATCAGCGCGGCGAACAGCACCGGCTCCAGCAGGCTGGAGGCGAGCGCGGTCGGCGTGCGGCGAAGGTGCAGCAGGTTGCGCCAGGTCAGGTCGGCGCTCTGGCGCAGCACCCGGCCGGGCGCGGTCATCCGGGCCTCCGGCGCGGTCCGGCGGTCAACCCCAGGAACACGTCGTCCAGCGTGGCCCGGCGCAACCCGATCTCCAGCACCTCCACGCCCGCCGCGGTGAGGTTCGCCAGCACCCGGCCCACCGCCGCCTGCCCGTCGGTGACCGCGACCTCGACCCGCCGGGCCCGCCGGTCGACTCGGGGTTCCGCACCCGTCGCCGACGCCGCGGCCCGGGTCGCGGGCTCCACGTGGTGGTCCTCGGCGACGCAGAGCACCACCCGGCTCGTCCCGGCGGCGGCCTTCAACTCGTCCGCGGTGCCGGTCGCGACGACCTCTCCCCGGTCCACCACGGTGATCCGGTCGGCGAGCCGGTCGGCCTCCTCCAGGTACTGGGTCGTCAGCAGCACCGTGGTGCCGCGCGCGGTCAGGTCGGCGACCGCGTCCCAGGTGTCGAGACGGCTCTCCGGGTCCAGCCCGGTGGTCGGCTCGTCCAGCACGACCAGCCGCGGCCCGCCGACGAGCGCCGCCGCCAGGTCGAGCCGGCGGCGCATGCCACCGGAGTAGCCGCCCGCCGGTCGGCGCGCCGCGTCGGTGAGCCGGAACCGGTCCAGCAGGTCGTCGGCGACGATCCGGGCCTCGCGCCGGCCGGCGCCCCGGAGCCGGGCGACGAGCAGCAGGTTCTCCCGGCCGGTGAGCAGGCCGTCGACCATCGAGTTCTGTCCGGTCAGACCGACCGCGGCGCGCACTTCGCCGGGCTCTTCGAGCACATTCCACCCGGCCACCCGGACGCTGCCCGAATCCGGTCGGAGCAACGTGGTGAGAATCCGCACCAACGTGGTCTTACCGGCTCCGTTCGGGCCGAGCAGCGCACACACCCGACCCCGTTCGATCTCCAGGTCTACTCCGTTCAGCGCCGTGATTCCGGCGAACGCCTTGCGCAATTCGCGGACGACGACCACCGGTTCCGCCACGCCCGCCTCCGTCACTCGCCCGGTTCCCCGAGGACGTTCACCCGAAGTTTTCAGTCCTGACGCCTGGCGTCCGCTTCGCCCGTCCTCCGGTCGGCGCAAGCCGCTGACCACCGGCAATGTAGCAGCGGGAGGGCAGGGGCCGGTGGTGTCCCGGATGCCCGATTTCCTCGGTGAATGTGCTCGTAGAACGTGCGCAAGCCAGTTCCCGTGGCTCACCGAAGGCGAATATGTGATCTGCGTCACCCTCGTTGTGCGCTACTCGTGGAGGTACCGTCCGAGTCGGCAGGGAGGTGATCGAACCGTGGTTGCCGCGGCCCTTGAAAGTGCTTTGTGGACTGTTTTCCGGGAACGCCTTTCCGAAGTTCCGGTCAATCCGGCCGTAACGTTCACGACCGACTCGGACGATTCGCCGACCGATGTTTCCCTGAGCTATCCGGAACTCGACCTCCGGTCCGCGCGCACCGCCGCGTGGCTGCGTGGACGGCTCGCGCCGGGCGACCGCGCGCTGGTGCTCTGCCCGACCGCGCCGGAGTTCGCCACGGCGTTCCTCGGCTGCCTGCGCGCCGGTGTCGTCGCGGTGCCCGTGCCGCCGCCCGGCCGGTTCCGGCACGAGCGCCGCCGGGTCACCGGCATCGCCCGGGACGCCGGTGTCCGGGCGCTGCTGACCGACGTGGCCACCGGACCCGCCGTCGCGGCGTGGGCGGCCGAGGAGGGGGTGTCGGCGCCGCGGCACGAGGTCGACGGCCCCGGTCCCGAACCCGGCTCGGACCGCCTCGCGGACGTGCCCGCGCTGCTCCAGTACACCTCCGGCTCCACCGGGCGGCCCAAGGGCGTGGTGGTGACGCAGGCGAACCTGCTGTCCAATGTGGACGCCATCGTGGCGGCGCACGGGATGGGCCGGCACGACCGGTTCGGCGGCTGGATCCCGTTGCACCACGACATGGGCCTGATCGGGCTGCTGCTGCCCGGGATCCTGCGCGGCGCGGGGTACGTCCAGCTGAGCCCGGTGGCGTTCCTGCGCCGGCCGCACCGGTGGCTGCGCCTGCTCGACCGGTACGACCTGCACGCGAGCGCGTCACCGGACTTCGGCTTCGACCTGTGCGCGCGCCGGGTCACCGACGAGCAGCTCACCGACCTCGACCTGTCCCGCGTCCGCGGCGTGGTGAACGGCGCCGAGCCGGTGCGCGCGTCGACCGTCGAGCGGTTCACCGCCCGCTTCGCCCCCGCCGGGTTCCGCGCGGAGGCGATGGTGCCCTCCTACGGCCTGGCCGAGGCGACCCTGATGGCGACCTGCACCCCCGGCCGCCCACCGCGCCGCGTCCCGTTCGACCCCGCGGCCCTGGAACGCGGCGAGCTGCGCCCGGCCGACGGGTCCCGCGAGCTGGTGGGGTGCGGCGCGCGGCGGTCCGGCGAGCTGCTGATCGTCGACCCGACCTCCGGCGCGGAGCGCGAACCCGGCCGGATCGGCGAGATCTGGCTGCGCGGACCGGGTGTCGCGGCCGGCTACTGGCGGGACGAGGTCGCCACGGCCGCGGTGTTCGGCGCGCACACGGTCGACGGCCGCGGGCCGTACCTGCGCACCGGCGACCTGGGCGGTGTGCTCGACGGCGACCTGTTCGTCACGGGGCGGCGCAAGGACGTCCTGGTGCTGCGCGGTCGCACGCTGCACCCGCAGGACGTGGAGGACGAACTGCGCGAGGCGCACCCGGAGCTGGCCGGACTGCACGGCGCGGTGTTCGCGGTGGACGGGGTGGCGGACCTGGTCGTGGTGCACGAGATCCGCGGCCACTGGGGCGCCGAGCGGTTCGCCGCCGTGGCGGCCGGCATCAGGCACACCGTCTCGCGCGAGTTCGGCGTGGTCGCGGGCGTGGTCGCACTGGTCCGGCCGGGCGCGGTCCTTCGCACCACCAGCGGCAAGGTCGAGCGCGCCGCGACCAGGGCCGGGTACCTCGCCGACGAGTTGGACACCCTGCTGCACAGCGCGGCGGTGCCGAGATGACGGCCTCCGCCGTGCCGGCGGGGAGTTCCGAGAGCACGGTGCCCGCGTTACCGAGCGGTGCCGCGATGATCGCTTCGCCGATGCCGCCTCGGCGGCGGGCGGGCGGCGGCGTCCGGTTGGCCGCGTTGCTTTGCGGTGTCGAGAAGATCGCTTCGCCGGCGTCGCCTCGGCGGTGGAACAGGTGCGGTGCCGGAGCGGTTGCGCTGCCGGTCGTTCCCGGGATGATCGCCCGGTCGACGCCGCCTCGGCGGCGCGTGGGCAGCGGTGTCGCCATGGCGTCCCTTCCCGCGTCGTCGGGCGCGGTGGTGGCGTGATGATCAGCCTGGCCGCGGTGGAGCGCGCGTTCGAGGACGACCCCGGCGCGTGGTCGCCCGAGGTGCTCGCCGAGGCCGACGAGCGCGAGGAGTTCCCGGTCGGCGCGGTCGAGGCGTTGGACGCGCTCGGGGTGGCGGCGCACTACGTGCTCGGGCCGGACTGCGACTTCCCCCGCTCGGCCGCGGTGCTGCGCGCCGTGGCACGGCGGGACCTCACGGTCGCCATCGCGCACGGCAAGACGTTCCTCGGTTCCGCGCCGGTGTGGGTGGCGGGCTCCGCCGCGCAGGTCGACGGCTTGGCCGAGCGGGTGCGCGGCGGCGCGTCGGTGTGCTTGGCGCTGAGCGAACCCGAGCACGGCGCGGACCTGCTCGCCGGTGAGGTGACCGCGACGCCGGTCGGGCGCGGGTGGTCCCTCGACGGCGAGAAGTGGCCGATCAACAACGGTACCCGGGGCGACCTCGCGACCGTGCTCGCCCGGACCGACCCGGCGGGCGGCGGACGCGGGTTCGGGGTGTTCCTGGTCGACCGGGCGGGGCTGGCCGACGGCGCGTGGCGGTGCCTGCCCAAGGCGCGGACGCACGGCATCCGGGGCGCGGACATCAGCGGGTTCGCGCTGCGCGACGCGGTCGTGGGGCCGGAGGCGCTGGTCGGCGGGGCGGGCGACGGGGTCGCGGTGGTGCTGAAAGCCTTGCAGATCACCAGGATCGCCTGCACCTCGCTGTCACTGGGCGCG
This sequence comes from Actinosynnema sp. NPDC020468, assembly GCF_040642015.1. Lineage (NCBI taxonomy): Bacteria > Bacillati > Actinomycetota > Actinomycetes > Pseudonocardiales > Pseudonocardiaceae > Actinosynnema > Actinosynnema sp. NPDC020468. Next base: position 30,449 of record NZ_JBFAEO010000034.1, on the reverse strand, counting down.
GCCGACCACGCGCTCCGGCTGGCCGTGCGGTTCGTGGCGGGTCGACGGCTCTACGGCCGCACCCTCGCCGACCTGCCGCACGCCCGTCGCACCCTGGGCCGGGTTGTCGCGCGGGTGCTCGCGGCCGAGGCGGTGGCGCTGGTCGCGACCCGGTCGGTGCACGCCTCGCCCGACGAACTCGGCGTCGTCTCGGCGGTGGCCAAGGCGTTCGTGCCGACCACCGTGCAGGACGCGCTGGGCCTGCTGGCCGAACTCCTCGGGTCGCGCGGTTTCCTGGTCGAGCCCGACGGTTTCGCGAAGGTGGAGCGCGACCACCGGGTGGTCGGGATCTTCGACGGCAGCACGGTGGTGAACCGGACCCTCCTGCTCACCCAGCTGCCCCGGCTCGGCCGGCTGCTCGCCCGCCGCCGGTACGACGCCGACGGGGTGCGCGCCGCCGTCGCGGGCGACCTGCCGCCGTTCGACCGCGACCGGCTGACCCTGGTGTCCGCCACCGGGTGCGCCGTCGTGCAGAGCCTGCCGGACGCGGTCGACCGGGTCCGCGCCCACCCGCTCGCCCCGGAGGGTCTGCTCGCGCTGACCGGCCCCCTGCTCGCCGAGGCCGACGCCGTGCGCGACGAGGCGATCGCCTTCACCCCGACCGTCGGCGGGCTCCCCGCCGCCGCCTACCGCCTCGCCGAGCGCTACGAGAACCTGTTCGCCGCCGCCGCGTGCCTGCACCGCTGGCTGGCCCACGTCGACCACGCCGATGGTCCACTGTGGACGGACGCGCGCTGGGTCCGCGGCTGCCTGGCCCACCTGCTCGACCGCCCCGACGACGCGGTGTCCGACGCGCTGGCCCGCGCCGTCCTCGACCACCCGGGCGCGCTGTCGGACGTGACCCGGTGACCGCGCCGGCCCGGGCCGACGCGCTGGCGCGCCTGCTCGGCGCACCGCCGGACGCCGCGGTCCTGGACGCCGACGAGCGCGCCGAGCCGTGGCCCGAGGGCGAGCGGATCCTGGCCGAGTACGGGCTCGGGGCCGAGTTCGTGCCGGTCGCGCACGGCGGTCGGCTGGACCGGTTCGACCACCTGGTCGAGGTGCTGCGCTCGGTCTACCGGCGCGATCCCGCGCTGGGACTGGGGTACGGCGTCGGGTCGTTCATCGCGGCCGCCGCGGTCTGGACCGCGGGCGACGAGCGGCAGACCGCCTCGGCCGCCCGCACCCTGCTGTCCGGCGGGCGGATCGCGGCCGCTTTCCACGAAACCGCGCACGGCAACGACCTGGCCGCCGTCGACTGCGCCGCCACGCCCACCCCGGACGGCCTGCTCCTGCACGGCCGCAAGGAGGTCGTGGCCAACATCGGCCGCGCCGAGGCGCTGGTGGTGTTCGCCCGCACCGACCCGCGGCCGGGTCCGCGCGCGCACTCCCTGTTGCTGCTCGACCGAGCGACCGTGCGCGACGCGACCGACCTGCCGCGGCACGCCACCACCGGCATGCGCGGGGTCCTGTTGGGCGGCTTGGACTTCGACCACGTGCCGGTGCCGGCGGACAGCGTGCTCGGCGGCCTCGGCACCGGCCTGGAAACCGCGCTCAAGGCGTTCCAGGTCACCCGCGCCACCCTGCCCGCGATGGCCACCGGCGTGCTGGACACCGCGCTGCGGATCGCCGTCGACCACCTGTCCACCCGCCGGCTCTACGGCGGCACCGCGCTGGACCTGCCGCACGTGCGGTCGGTGCTGGCCGGGGTGTTCACCGACCTGCTGCGCGCCGAGGTGTTCGCCGCCGTCGCGCTGCGCGCGCTGCACCTCGCGCCCGGCTCGGCCGGCCTGTACTCGGCCGCGGTGAAGATCGCCGTGCCACGACTGCTGCTGGACGCGGTCGACCGGCTCGCCGACCTGCTCGGCGCCCACTTCTACCTGCGCGGCGGCCCGAGCGGCCTGTTCCAGAAGCTGCTGCGCGACCTCGCGCCGGTCGGCTTCGGCCACGTCGCCCGCGCGGCCTGCCAGTCCACCCTGCTCCCGCAACTGCCCCGGCTGGCCGCCCGCGGCTGGACCACGCCGACCCCGGTACCCGACGGCCTGTTCACCCTGGACGGCGACCTGCCGCCGGCCGCGTTCGACCGGTTCACCCTGCACGCGGGCGGGCGGGACCCGCTCGCCGCCGCCGTCGCGGACGAGGACCGGCCCGACCTGGCCGACCTCGCCGCGAGCTGCGCGTCACTGCGCCCGGCCGACCTGGGCGTCACCGCGACACCGGCGCACTACGACCTGACCACCCGCTACGTCCGCCTGCTCGCCCGCACCACGTGGCGGCGCGCCCACCTCGACCACCCGGCCCGGGGTTTCCTCGCCGACCCGGCGTGGTCGCGCGCCGCGCTGCACCGGTCCGACCACCCCCGCGTGCCGCTGCCGGAACCGCTCGCGGAGGCGGTGCTCGGGGAGCTGCTCGAACGCCACCGCGCCGGCCGGTCCTTCGGGCTCACCGCGCGCACCCCCACCGCCCGACCCGACAGCCGCGAGGAGTAGCCCGATGGCCGACGACACCCGAGACGTCCGCGCCTGGTTGGTCGAGCGGGTGGCGACCTACCTGCGTCGCGCGCCCGAGGACGTCGACACCTCGGTCGCGCTCACCGAGTACGGCCTGGACTCGTTGACCGCCCTCGCGCTGTCCGCCGACCTGGAGGACCGCTACGACCTGGAGCTGGACCCGGCGCTCGCGTGGGACCACCCGACGATCGACGCGCTCGCCGCGAAGCTGACCGAGCTGATCGGGGCACGCCCGTGACCCGGCTCCCGCTCACCGCCGCGCAGCGCGACGTCCTGCTGGCCGAACAGCTGCGACCCGGCGGGGCGCTGTTCACCTGCGGTGTGTACTTCGACGTGCCGGACGAGGTCGACGCCGTGCTGCTGGACGCGGCGGTCCGACGCGCGGTCGGCGACACCGAGGCGCTGCGGGTCCGGTTCACGCTCGACCCGCCCGGTCAGGTCGTGGACGACGCGGTCGGGGGCCTGCTCGAGGCGGTCGACGTCGACGGCGAGGCCGCCGCGCGGGCGTTCGTGGCCGCCGACCAGGACGCGCCGCTCGCGGTCACCGACCCGCGGCTGTTCCGGCACGTGCTGCTGCGGCCGGGTCCGGGTCGGGCGTGGCTGTACTTCCGGTACCACCACGCGCTGCTCGACGCGTACGCGTTGTCCTTGCACGGCAAGCGGATCTGGGAGGTGTACACCGCGCTGACGGCGGGGGAGGAGCCGCCGGCCGCCGGGTTCGGCGCGCTCGCCGACGTGCTCGCCGAGGAGGCCGCGTACACCGCGTCACCGCGCCACGAGCGGGATCGCGCGTACTGGCGCGAGGTGTTCGACGAGGAGCCGGTCACCGACCTCGGGTCCGGCGCGACCGGCGTGGCGCGCAGCCTGCCCGGCGCGACCGCGCGCGTGGCCGACGTGCCGCACACCGGCCGCTGGTCCGTGCCGGTGATCGCGGCGATGGCCGCCCACACCCACCGGACCACGGGCGCGACCGACGTCGTGGTGCGGGTGTTCCTGGCCGCCCGGTCGGGTCCGGCCGCGCTGCGCACCCCGTCGATGCAGGTCAACGACGTGCCGCTGCGGTTGCGCGTGCGGCCGTCGGACACCTTCGCGGAGGTGGTCGAGCAGGTCGGGCGGCGGTTGGCGCAGGCGGTGCGGCACCAGCGGTTCCCGGTCGGTCGGCTGCTGCGCGAGGTGTCGGGTCCGGCGGTCAACGTGCTGCCGTTCGCCGCGGACCGGGTGCGTGCCGGTCGGGTCGACGCGCACGTGCACCACCTGGCGTCCGGACCGGTCCGAGACCTGGTGCTCGACGCGAGCGCGACGGCCGACGGCCTGCTGTTCGCGGTCAACGGCCACCCCGGCCGGTTCACCCCGGAAAGCCTGGCCGCCCAACGGGATCGCTACGTCCGGCTGCTCGTCGCCGCGACCCGGGAACCGCACCGCCCGCTCGGCGCGCTCGACCTGCCGACCGCCGCCGAGTGGGCCCGGTTCCGGGAGTGGAACGCGGTGGTGCCGCCGCCGGAGGTCCGGTCGGTGGTCGACGCCGTCCGCGCGCAGGACCCGACCGCCGAGGCCGTCGTGTGCGAGGACGAGCGGATCACCTACGGCGAGCTGCGCACCCGGGCGAACCGGGTGGCGCGCGCGTTGCGCGGGGCCGGCGTCGGGCCGGAGACGCGGGTCGCGGTCGTGCTGCCGCGCTCGGTGGACCTGGTCGTCGCGGTGCTGGCGGTGTTCCAGGCGGGCGGGGTCTACCTGCCGGTGGAGCACGACCTGCCGGCGCGCCGGGTCGAGGCGCTGACCGCCGGTGCCCTCATACTTGATCAGTCCATAATGGACAGTCGGGCGGACGGTGCCGACCTCGACGTGCCGGTGCACGGCGACACCGCCGCGTACGTGATCCACACCTCCGGCTCCACCGGCCGGCCCAAGGGCGTCGTGATCACCCACGCGGGCCTGGCCAACCGCCTGGCGGGCATGCGCGCGGAGCACCGCGTCACCGCCGCCGACCGGGTGCTGCACAAGACGCCCGTCGGGTTCGACGTGTCGGTGTGGGAACTGCTGCTGCCGCTGACCTGTGGCGCGACCCTGGTGGTGGCACGCCCGGACGGCCATCGCGACCCGGCCTACCTGAGCGCGGTGCTGCGCGAGGAGAACGTGACCATCGCGCACTTCGTGCCGTCGATGCTCGCGGCGTTCCTGGCCGACGGCGCGGTCCCGGAGTCGCTGCGCCTGCTGGTGTCCAGCGGCGAGGCGCTCACCCCGGACCTGGTCCGCCGGTTCCGCGCCACGAGCGAGGCCCGGCTGGACAACTACTACGGCCCGACCGAGGCGTCGATCGACGCGACCACCTGGGAGTGCGACGACTCCGGCGCCGTCCCGATCGGCACGCCGGTGGCGGGCGGCGCGGCGTACGTGCTCGACGCCGCCCTCGCCCCGGTCGCGCCCGGCGCGGTGGGCGAGCTGTACCTGGCGGGCGTCCAGCTCGCGCGCGGGTACCCGGACCTGCCCGGCGGCACGGCGGAGCGGTTCGTCGCCGACCCGCACGGACCCGCCGGCACCCGGATGTACCGGACCGGCGACCTCGCGCGCCGCCGGGCGGACGGCGTGCTCGAGTACGCGGGCCGCGCCGACGACCAGGTCAAGATCCACGGGCAGCGGGTCGAGCCGGGCGAGGTCGAGGCCGTGCTCGCCGACCTGCCCGGCGTCGACCGGGCCGTGGTGGTGGCACGTCGGGACGCGGGCTCGACCCGGCTCGTCGGCTACGTCACCGGCACCCCGGAGACCGAGCCGCGCGCCTGGCTCGCCGCCCGGCTGCCCGCGTTCCTGGTGCCCTCCGCGGTGGTGGTGCTGTCCGCGATCCCGGTGACCCGCAACGGGAAGGTCGACCGCCGGGCGCTGCCCGCGCCGACCACCCCGGTGGGCCGCGAGGCCCGCACCGACACCGAACGCGTGCTGCGCGACCTGCTCGCCGACCTGCTCGACCGGCCGACCCTCGGCGTCGAGGACGACCTGTTCGCGGCGGGCGCGGACAGCATCCACGCGATCCGGCTGGTGGGTCGGGCCCGGGCGGCCGGACTGCGGATCGCGGCCCGCGACGTGCTCGACCACCCCACGGTCGCCGCGCTGGCGGGCTTGGCCGACCACGCGCCGGTCGAGGCGGACGACCCGGTCGGCGACCTGCCGGACACCCCGATGGCCCGGTGGTTGGCGGGGTTGGGCGGTCCGACCGACGGGTTCGCCCAGGCCGTGCTGCTGGTCGCCGAACCCGGGACCACCCTCGACGCGCTCACCGCCGCGTGGCAGTCGGTGCTCGACCGGCACGACGTGCTCCGCTTGCGCGGCAAGGAGATCCGGCCGGTCGGCGCGGCCCGCGCCGCGGACTGGGTGACCCGGGCGACCGGTGACGTGCCGACCGAGCGCGAGGCCGCCCGCCGCGCGCTGTCGCCCGCCGCCGGCGTGGTGGGTCGGGTCGTGTGGTTCGACGGCGGCGCGCACCCGGGTCGGCTGCTGCTGGTGCTGCACCACCTGGTGGTCGACGGCGTGTCGTGGCGGGTGCTGCTGCCCGACCTGGCCGAGGCGCTCGCGGCGGTGGCCGAGGACCGGCCGGCCGTGCTGTCGCCCCGGGGCGCCTCGCTGCGCCGGTGGGCGGCGGGCCTCGCCGAGCGCCCGGCGACGTCCGCCACCAGTCCACAGTGGACGTTCGGCGCCCGGCCGCTGGACCCGGCGGTCGACGTGCGCGGCACCGCCCGGTCGGTCACCGTGACGCTGCCCGCCGACCTCACCGACCGGCTGGTCACCGCCGTGCCCGCCGCCCACCGCGCCACCGCCGAGGAGGTGCTGCTGGCCGCGTTCGTGAGCGCCGTCGGCGAGCCCGTCGCGGTCGACGTCGAACGGCACGGGCGCGACCAGGTGCCCGACCTCGACGTCAGCACCACGCTCGGCTGGTTCACCCGGATCGTGCCCGTCGTGCTGGACGTCGCGGACCGGCAGTTGCGGCGCGCCAAGGAGGACCTGCGCCGCGAACCTCCCGCGACCGCGCCCACCGTCGGGTTCACCTACCTGGGCCGGATCGACCCGCCCGCCGGGTGGCGGTTCGCCGACGAGGACCCGGTGGCGCTGCTCACCGACGACGCGCTGCCGTTCGCGCACGCGCTGGAGATCGACGTCCACGTGCGCGCCGGCGTGCTGACCGCGGTGTGGACCTTCCCCGCCGGCATCGCCGACGAGCCGCAGGTGCGCGCGCTCGCCGACCGCTGGGTGGCCGCGCTGGAAGCCCTCGCCCGGGACACCGCGGGCGGGTTGACGCCGTCCGACGTGCCGCTGGTGGCGATCGGCCAGGACGAGCTGGACCGGTTGCCGGGCGCGGTCGACGTGCTGCCGCTCGCGCCGCTCCAGGAGGGTCTGCTGTTCCTGGCCCTGTACGAGGAGGAGGACCCGTACGTCGGCCAGCTCGTGCTGGAGGTCGACGGCGGGTTCGACCCCGACCGGTTGCGCGCCGCCGCGACCGCGCTGCTGACCCGGCACCCGAACCTGCGGGCAGGCTTCCGCAGCCGGTCGCACGGCGCGCCGGTGCAGGTGGTCCCGGCCGCGACCAAGGTCGCGTTCGCGGTGCGGGACGACGAGCCGACCGCGTTCCTGGAGGCCGACCGGGCGCGCGGGTTCAGCGTGATCCGGCCGCCCCTGCTGCGGTTCACCGCGCTCGGGAACCGGCTCGTGATCACCCACCACCACCTGCTGCTGGACGGCTGGTCGCTGCCCCTGCTGGTGCGCGAGCTGTTCGCGCTGCACGACGGCGAGCCGCTGCCGCCCGCGCCGCGCTACCGCGACTACCTGGCCTGGTCGGCCCGCCAGGACCGGTCGCGCTCGGAAGCGTTGTGGCGCACCGAACTCGACGGCGCCACACCCACGATCCTGGCGCCCGTCAAGGGCGAACCCGGCCACGCCGTGCACGAGGTCGTGGTGCCGGCCGAGGTCACCGGACGGCTCACCGCGCTGGCCCGCCGGCACGGGCTGACCCTGAACACCGCGGTGCGGGCGCTGTGGGCGGTCGTGCTCGGCGGCGCGACCGGGCGCGACGACGTGGTGTTCGGCGCCACGGTGTCCGGCCGGCCCGCCGACCTGCCCGGCGTCGAGTCGATGATCGGCCTGTTCATCAACACGCTGCCGGTACGCGCGCGGCTCGACCCGGGGCGGACGTTCGCCGACCTGGCGGCCGACCTGAGCCTGCGGCAGGCGGACCTGGCCGAGCACCACCACGTGGGACTGGCCGACCTGACCCGGGGTGTCGACCTGTTCGACACCGTGCTGGCGTTCGAGAACTACCCGCTGCCCACCGACTCGCGGGTGGTGCACGCCGAGCTGCTCGAGCGCGCGCACTACCCGCTGACCCTGTCCGTGTTCCCGGGAACGGCGCTGCGCCTGCGGTTCGCGCACCTCACCGGCCGGCTCGACGCCGACACCGTCGGCACCCTCGCGACCCGGCTCGTGGACCTCGCGGGCCGGGTCGCCGCCGACCTCGCGGTGCCGCTCGGCGAGCTGGTGTCGCCGGCCGACCGGCTGGTGGTGGACACCGCGCGGCGGGTCGAGGTGCTGCCCGCGCCCGCCGGCACCGCCGAGGAGGACCGGTTGCGGCGGATCGCGGCCGAGGTGCTGGGCGTGCCCGACCTGGCCGCCGACGACGGGTTCTTCGCCCACGGCGGCACGTCGATCCTGATGATCAGGCTGGCGCACCGGGTCCGCGACGAGTTCGGGCTGCGGCTGACGCTGCGCGACGTGTTCGCCGCGCCCACCGCCGCCGGGTTGGCCGCCCGGCTCGCGGCCCTCGCGCCGGACGACGCGGGCGTGGTCGCCGGACCCCGCCCCGACCGGGTGCCGCTGTCGTTCACCCAGGAGCGGATGTGGTTCCTCCAGCGGCTCCAGGGCACCTCCGGCGCGTACAACATCCCGCTCGCGATCCGGTTGACCGGCCCGGTCGAGGAGGGCGCGCTGGCCGCCGCGCTGCGGGACGTGGTCGACCGGCACGAGCCGCTGCGCACCGTGTACCCGGACGACGAGACGGGGCCGCACCAGGTCGTGCTGCCGCCGGGCTCCGGGCCGGAGTTGGCGGTCGTGACCGCCGCCGAACCCGACCTCGCGGAACCGGCGGCCCGGCCGTTCGACCTGACCCGCGACCTGCCGGTGCGCGCGACCCTGTTCCGCACCGGCGGCGACGCGGACGTGCTGCTGCTCGTGGTGCACCACATCGCGACCGACGGCTCCTCGATGCGCCCGCTGGCCGACGACCTGACCGACGCCTACACCGCGCGACTGGCGGGCGCTCCGCCCGACTACCGGCCGCTTCCCGTGCAGTACGCGGACTTCGCGCTGTGGCAGCGCGGCACGCTCACCGCCGAACTCGACCGCCAGGTGGCGTACTGGACCGGGCAGCTCGCCGGTCTGCCGCAGGAGGTCACGTTCCCGACCGACCGACCCCGACCGGCGGCGGCCTCCCACGGTGGCGGTCACGTGCCGTTCGAGGTGCCGCCCGAGCGGTACGCGGCGGTGCTCGACCTGGCGGGCCGCACCGGCACCACGCCGTTCATGGTGCTCCAGGCCGCCGTGGCGGTGCTGCTGACGAGGCTCGGCGCGGGGGAGGACGTGCCGATCGGCGGCGCGGTCGCCAACCGGGCGGACTCGGTGTTGGACCGGGTGGTCGGCGTCTTCATCAACACGCTCGTCTACCGGTTCGACACCTCCGGCGACCCGACGGTCGAGGAGCTCCTGGGTCGGGTCCGGGACACCGGCCTCGCCGCGTACGCCCACCAGGACGTGCCGTTCGAGCGGCTGGTGGAGGAGCTCAAACCCGAGCGCTCCCGGTCCCGGCACGCGTTCTTCCAGGTCATGGTGGCGTGGTTGGACTTCGGTGACGCCGACCTCGACCTGCCGGGCGTCCGGGCGGAGGTCGACCCGGTCACCACCGAGACCGCGAAGTTCGACGCGCACTTCGACTGCGTGGTGGACGGCGACCGGCTGCGCTGCCGGCTGGAGTACGCCACCGACCTGTACGACCGGCGCACCGCCGAGGTGCTGGCCGAGCGGTTCCTGCGCGTGCTGGCGGAGATGACCGCGGCGCCCGGCCGCCGACTGTCCGAAGTGGACGTCCTCTCCGCGCTCGAACGCCGCCGGGTGGTGCACGACTGGAACGCCACGGCGGTCGAGTGGGACGAGCCGTCGATCGTCGCCATGATGGAGGCGCAGGACCCGGCCGGCGTCGCCGTGGTGTTCGAGGACGAGCGGGTGACCTACGGCGAGTTCAACGCCCGGGTCAACCGGCTGGCGCGCGCGCTGCGCCGGCGTGGCGTCGGCCCGGAGTCCCGGATCGCGGTGATGCTGCCCTACTCGGTGGACCTGGTCGTCGCGCTGTGGGCGGTGATCAAGGCGGGCGCGTCCTACGTGCCGGTCGACACGGGCTACCCGCCGGACCGGATCTCCTACCTGCTGGGCGATTCCGGCGCGGTGCTGCTGATGGCGGAGGTCGACGTCGAGGGCTTCGAGCGGATCCCGGTCGACCAGCCCGACGAGTCGGCGGAGAACCTCGGCGTGCGCGCGCACGGCGACAACGGCTCGTACATCATCTACACCTCCGGCTCGACCGGTCGGCCCAAGGGCACCGTGAACACCTACGCCGGCATGGAGAACCGGTTCAACTGGATGCAGCGCGACGTCGGCCTCACCCCGGCCGACCGGGTGCTCCAGGCGACGCCGACCGGGTTCGACGTGTCGGTGTGGGAGGTCTTCTGGACGCTGTCCCGCGGCGCGGCGCTGGTCGTGCCGAAACCCGGCGGGCACCGCGACCCGGTGTACCTGTCCGGGTTGATGCACCGCGAGTCGGTGACCGTGGCGCACCTCGGCGCGACCCGGCTGGCCGCGTTCCTGGCCGAGGCGTCGCTGCCCACGTCGGTGCGCATGGTCGAGTCCGGCGACGAGGTGATGCCCGCCGAGCTGATCCGCCGGTTCCACCGGGACAACCCGGGCGCGGTGCTGACCAACGCCTACGGCCCGACCGAGGCGGCCATCGACGTCACCCGCTGGAGGACACCCGCCGAGCCCGGCACCGTGCTCATCGGCGGTCCGGTCGCGAACACCCGCGCCTACGTGCTGGACGCGCGGCTCGCGCCGGTGCCGCCGGGCGTGCGCGGCGAGCTGTACCTGGGCGGCGCGCAGTTGGCGCGCGAGTACCTGGACCGGCCGGCGCTGACCGCCGAGCGGTTCGTGGCCGATCCGTTCGGCGCGCCCGGCGACCGGCTGTACCGGACCGGCGACCTGGTCCGCTGGCACGACGGCGAGCTGGAGTACTTCGGGCGCGCCGACGACCAGGTGAAGCTGCGCGGTCAGCGGATCGAGCTGGGCGAGATCGAGTCGGTGATGGCCGAGCACCCCGGCGTGGCCCGCGCGGCGGCGGCCGTGCACGACCAGCGGCTGGTCGGCTACCTGGTCGCGGCGCGGCCGGTCGACCACGGCGAACTGCGCGACCGGCTCGCGGCGACGCTGCCCGCGCACATGGTGCCGCCGGTGTTCCTCGAGCTGCCCGCGTTCCCGCAGACCACCAGCGGCAAGCTGGACCGGTCCGCGCTGCCGGTGCCGGACTTCGCGCCGCCGACCGGACGCGCGCCGGCGGACGCGGTCGAGGAAATCCTTTGTGGACTGTTCGCCGAGGTGACCGGGGTGCCCGGGGTGTTCGCGGACGACGACTTCTTCGCGCTGGGCGGGCACTCGCTGTCCGTGGCGCGGCTGGTCAACCGGATCGGCGCGACGTTCGGCGTGGCGATCGAGCTGGCGACCGTCTTCGACCACCCGACGCCCGCCGCCGTCGCGGCCCGACTCGCCTCCGCCGCGCCCCGCCGGGCCGCCGTGACCCGACGGCCGGCCGGCACCCGGGTTCCGCTGACACCGGCCCAGGAAGCGCTGTGGTTCCTGCACCGGCTCGACGGTCCGTCGGCGACCTACAACCTGCCCGTCGCGCTGCGGCTCTCCGGCGCGGTGGACGTGACCGCGCTGGCCGCGGCGCTGGACGACGTCGGCGCCCGGCACGAGGCGTTGCGCACCGCGGTCGCCGAGGACGACCTCGGCGCGTACCAGGTCGTGCTGCCCGCTCCGCCGGCACTGGTCGTCGTGCCGGTGACCGAGGACGAGGTGGCGGCCCGGATCGCGGCCGAGGTGGACACGCCGTTCGACCTGGCCGCCGACGCGCCGATCCGGACCACGCTGTTCGACCTCGGCGCGGGGGAGCACCTGCTGCTCATCGTGCTGCACCACATCGCGGGCGACGCCGCGTCGATGTTCCCGCTGGCCGCCGACTTCACCGCCGCCTACGCGGCCCGGGTCGCGGGCGGGGCACCCGAGTGGGAGCCGCTGCCCGTGCAGTACGCGGATTACGCGGTGTGGCAACGGGATTCGGCCGAACGGCTCGAGGAGGGCGTGGCGCACTGGGCGGCCGTGCTGGCCGGCGCGCCGGAGCAGATCGGGCTGCCCACCGACCGGCCGCGCCCGGCGGTGGCCTCCCACCGGGGCGACACGGTCGGGTTCGCGGTGCCGGCCGAGGTGCACGCGGCGCTGGTCGACCTGGCGCGCACGCACCACGTGACGCTGTTCATGGTGGTGCACGCGGCGTTGGCGACCCTGCTGCACCGGCTCGGCGCGGGCGACGACGTGGTGATCGGCTCGCCGGTGACGAACCGGCCCGACGAGGCGCTGACCCGGCTGGTCGGGTTCTTCGTCAACGGGCTCGCGCTGCGGACCGACCTGTCCGGCGACCCGACGTTCGCTGGGCTGCTGGGTCGGGTGCGCGCGGTGGACCTGGCCGCGTTCGCGCACCAGGACGTGCCGTTCGACCGCGTGGTGGAGGCGGTCAACCCGACCCGCTCGGCGAGCAGGCACCCGCTGTTCCAGGTGCAGCTCAACTGGTCCGACGCCGAGCAGCGGGAGATCCACGACCTGGCCGTCGACCTGCCCGGGGTGACCGGCCGGGTGGTGCCGCTGACGTCCTCGACCGCGAAGTTCGACCTCGCGTTCTTCCTCGACGAGCTGCGCGAGGGCGGCCTGGACGGCCTGGTGGAGTTCGCCACCGACCTGTTCGACCGGGACACCGCGCTCCGCCTGGCGAACCGGCTGGTGGCCGTGCTGACCGCCGTCGCCGCCGCGCCGGACCGCCCGATCGGCGACCTGGACGTGGTCGGCGACGCGGAACGGGCCCAGCTCGCGGCCTGGAACGACACCGCGCGCGAGGTGCCGTCCGGCACGCTGACCGCGTTGGCGCAGGCGCAGGTCGCGCGCACCCCGGACGCGCCGGCCGTCGCGCACGGCGGCACGGCGCTGACCTACCGCGAGCTGGACGACCGCGCGACGCGTCTGGCCCGTCGGTTGGCCGAGCTGGGCGCGGGACCGGAGCGGTTCGTCGCGGTGCTGCTGCCGCCGTCCGAGGCCGTGCCGGTGGCGCTGCTGGCGACGCTGAAGTCCGGCGCCGGCTACCTGCCGCTCGACCTCGGCCACCCCGTCGACCGGCTCGCGTTCATGCTGGCCGACATCGCGCCCGTCGCGGTGATCACCACCCCGGAACTGGCCGACCGGGTCGGGTCGGTGCCCGTGGTGTTCCCGGACGAGGTCGGGTCCGCGACCCCGGTGCCCGCGCGACCCGGCAACGCGGCGTTCGTGATCTTCACCTCCGGCTCGACCGGCAGGCCCAAGGCCGTGGTGGTCGAACACCGGTCGCTGGTCGCCTACCTGGCGTGGGCCGGGCACGAGTACACCGCGCTGGGCGGTCGCGCGCTGGTGCACTCGCCGGTCGCGTTCGACCTCACCGCCACCGCGCTGTGGGGTCCGCTGCTCGCGGGCGGGTGCGTCGAACTGGTCGAGTGGGGCCCGGCCGGTCCGGCGCCGGACACCCGCGTGACCCGGCCCGACTTCGTCAAGGCCACACCCAGCCACCTGCCGCTGCTCGGCGAGGTGCCCGCCGAGTTCTCGCCGCGCGCCCAACTCGTGCTCGGCGGCGAGTCGCTGCCGTCCGACACGCTGGCCGTGTGGCGGGCCGCGCACCCCGGCGCGACCGTGCTCAACGAGTACGGGCCGACCGAAACCACCGTCGGCTGCACGGTGTTCCGGGTGTCGCCGGGCGACGTGGTGCCGCCCGGCGTGGTCACCATCGGCACCCCCGCGTGGAACACCGCGGCGCTCGTGCTCGACCACCGGCTCCGGCTCGCGCCCGTCGGCGTGGTCGGCGAGCTGTACATCGCGGGCCACCTGGTCACCCGCGGCTACCACGGTCGACCCGGGTTGACCGCCGGCCGCTTCGTCGCCGACCCGTTCGGACCGCCCGGCACCCGGATGTACCGGACCGGCGACCTCGCGCGGTGGACCGCCGCCGGACGGCTGGAGTTCGCGGGTCGGGTGGACGACCAGGTGAAGATCCGCGGGTTCCGGATCGAGCCCGGCGAGGTCGAGGCCGTGCTCACCGCCGTACCGGGAGTCGCGCACGCCGCCGTGGTGGTCCGCGAGGACCGGCCGGGCGACCGGCGGCTGGTCGCCTACGTGGTGCCGGAACCGGGTGGACCCGCCGACGTGGACGCGCTGCGGGTGGCCGCCGCGGCCGCGCTGCCGGAGTACTCGGTGCCGTCCGCGTTCGTGGTGCTGGATTCCCTGCCGCGCACCGTCAACGGCAAGCTCGACCGCCGGTCGCTGCCCGCGCCCGAGCTGTCCGGCACCGGCCGACCGCCCGCGCCCGGCGCGGAAACCGCGGTGGCCCAGGCGTTCGCGGACGTGCTGGGGGTGGCCGAGGTCGGCGCGGAGCAGGACTTCTTCCGGCTGGGCGGGCACTCGCTGCTCGCCGTGCGGCTGGTGAACCGGGTGCGCGAGGTGTTCGGCGCCGACCTGTCCGTCCGCGACGTGTTCGAGCACCCGACCGTCGCGGGTGTCACGGGGTTGCTGCGCGACCGCGCGCCGGCCCGCCCGGCCCTGGTCGCCCGCCCGCGCCCGGACCGGGTGCCGCTGTCCGCCGCGCAACGGCGGCTGTGGTTCCTCGACCGGCTCGACGGGCCGTCCGCGAACTACACCGTGCCGGTGGCGCTGCGGCTGACCGGCGACCTGGACGTGGCCGCGCTGCGCGCCGCGTTCGACGACGTGGTGACCCGGCACGAGGTGCTGCGCACCCGGATCGCCGAGGACGACCGGGGACCGCACCAGGTCCTGGCCGACGGACCCGCGCCGTTCGCCGTGGTCGAGTCCGATGTGGACGGTGCGCTGCGCCGGGCGGCCCGCGCGGTGTTCGACCTCGCGGTCGACCTGCCGGTGCGCGCCACGCTGGTCCGGCTCGACGCGCGGGAGCACGTGCTCCTCGTGCTGCTGCACCACATCGCGGGCGACGGCGCGTCGCTGCGCCCGCTCGCGGCCGACCTCGCCACCGCCTACACCGCCCGGCTCGCCGGTCACCCGCCGGCCTGGGCGCCGCTGCCGGTCCAGTACGCGGACTACGCGCTGTGGCGACGGGACCTGCCCGCCGACGACGTGCCGTTCTGGGCCGCCGCGCTGGACGGCGCGCCCGACCGGATCGAGCTGCCCGCCGACCGGCCGCGCCCCGCCGTGCCCTCGCACGGCGGCGACACGCACGCGTTCACCCTGCCCGCCGACCTGCGCGCCGCGGTGGCGGCACTCGGTCGCGACCGGGGCGTCAGCGAGTTCATGGTGCTCCAGGCCGCGCTCGCGGTGCTGCTCGGCCGCTGCGGCGCCGGGCCGGACGTGGTGATCGGCGCGCCCGTCGAGGGGCGGCCCGACCGCGCCTTGGAGAACCTGGTCGGTTTGTTCGCGAACACCCTCGCGCTGCGCGTCGACCTGTCCGGCGACCCGACGTTCGGCGACCTGCTGACCCGGGTCCGAGACGCCGACGTGGCGGCCTACGCGCACGCGGACGTGCCGTTCGAACAGCTCGTGGAGGCGCTGAACCCGACCCGGTCGCGGTCGTGGCACCCGCTGTTCCAGGTGATGCTCGCGGTGAACCCGCCGAGCGCGCCGCCGAGCCTGCCCGGGCTGGTGGCCGAGGTGGTCGACGTGCCGGCGCACCGGGCGAAGTTCGACCTGTCGGTGATCCTCAACGAGACCGCCGACGGCTGGACGGGCGTGGTCGAGTACGCCACCGACCTGTTCGACCACGCCACGGCGGGCGCGCTCGCGGACCGGTTCCACCGGCTGCTCGTGGCCGCCGTCGCCGACCCGGGCCGTCCGGTACGCGACCTGCCGCTGCTCACCGCCGCCGAGCGGCACACCGCGCTGGTGCGCCGCAACGCCACCGCGGTGGACCGGCCGGACCCGCTCGTGGTCGGGTTGGTGGAGGCCCAGGTCGACCGCACACCCGACGCCGTCGCGGTCGAGGCCGACGGGATCGCCCTGTCCTACGCCGAACTCGACCGGTGGGCGAACCGGCTCGCGCACCGGCTGCGGTCCCGGGGCGTCGGGTCCGGTGACGTGGTCGCGGTCGTGCTGCCGCGGTCGGTCGAGTTGGTGGTGGCACTGCTGGGCGTGCTGAAGTCCGGCGCCGCCTACCTGCCGATCGACCACACCGACCCGCCCGCCCGGGTCGCGCTGCTGTCCGCCGACGCGCGCCTCGTGCTCACCGAGGTGCCCGACGCGGACGACGAACCCGACCACCGGCCCGCCGTCGCGGTGCACCCGCGCTCGGCCGCCTACGTGATCCACACCTCGGGCTCCACCGGTCGGCCGAAGGGCGTCGTGGTCGAGCACGCCGCGTTCGCCGACTACCTGCACACCGCCGCCGCGGCCTACCCGGCTGCCGCCGGTGTCGCGCTGGCCCACACCTCGCCCGCGTTCGACATGCCGGTGACCGTGCTGTTCACCCCGCTGACCGTCGGCGGCCGGGTGCGGCTCGGTCCGCTGTCCGGCGCGCCGGACCTGCTCAAGATCACGCCCAGCCACCTGCCGCTGCTCGGCCCGGTGTCCGCGCGCAACCTGGTGATCGGCGGCGAGGCGCTGGACGGCGCGGCGCTCGCGGCGTGGCGGGAGCACAACCCGGACGCGGTGGTGGTCAACGAGTACGGGCCCACCGAGGTGACCGTGGGGTGCGTCGCGCACGTGGTCCGGCCCGGCGAGCCGCTCGCCGCGGGCCCGGTGCCGATCGGCCTCCCGCTGCCGAACGCGCGGGTGTACGTGCTGGACGACGGGCTGAACCCGGCGCCCGACGGCGTATGGGGCGAGCTGTACCTGGCCGGTCGGGGTGTGGCGCGCGGGTACGCGGGTCGGCCTGGGGCGACGGCGGAGCGGTTCGTCGCGGACCTGTTCGCGGCGGGGGAGAGGATGTACCGAACCGGCGACCGCGCCCGCTGGACGTCGACCGGCGTGCTGGAGTTCGGCGGCCGGGTGGACGACCAGCTCAAGGTGCGCGGCTTCCGGGTCGAACCGGGCGAGGTGGAGGCGGCACTGACCGCCCTGCCCGGCGTCCGCCAGGCGGCCGTGGTGGCCCGCGGCCAGACGTTGGTGGCGTACGTGGTGCCCGCCGACCTTCCCGTCCCCGACACCGCGCCACCGCCGCCCGCCCAGCCGGTGCCGACCGGTGACCTGCTCGAGGTTTCCGCCCAGCCTGCGCCGCCCGCGCATTCGGTGCCGGGCGGTAACTTGCTCGGGGTTTCCGCCGAGCCGGGACTGCCCGCGCACCCGGTGTCGGCCGGTGGTGTGCCCGACTTGTCCGACCTCCGCGCCGACCCCGCGCACCCGGTATCGGTCGGTGGTGTGCTCGACCTCCGCGCCGACCGCGCCCTGCCCGCGCATTCGGTGTCGGCTGGTGGTGTGCCCGACCTCCGCGCCGACTCCGCCCTGCCTGCGCATTCGGTGTCGGCCGGCGATTTGTCCGGCGTCCGCGCCGACCGCGCCCTGCCTGCGCATTCGGTGTCGGCCGGCGATTTGTCCGGCGTCCGCGCCGACCGCGCCCAGCCCGCGCATTCGGCGCCGGCCGGTGGTGTGCCCGACCTCCGCGCCGCGCTGGCGCTCGCGCTGCCCGCCCACCTGGTGCCCTCGGCGGTGGTGGTGTTGGCGGAGATCCCGTTGACCCGCAACGGGAAGCTGGATCGCGCCGCCCTGCCCGCGCCGACCGCGCCGACCGTCGGCCGTGCCCCGGCCGACCCCGTGGCGGAGCTGCTGTGCGTGCTGTTCGCCGAGGTGCTCGACCTGCCGGCGGTCGGACCGGACGACGACTTCTTCGCGCTGGGCGGTCACTCCCTGCTCGCGACCGCGCTGGTGAACCGGATCCGCGCGACCACCGGCGCGGACCTGCCGCTGAGCCGGGTGTTCGACACGCCGACCGCCGCCGGCCTCGTCGCCGCCGTCACCGGAGCCGACCGCGCCGAACCCTTCCGCCGGCTGCCCCGCCCGGAGCGCGCGCCGCTGTCGTTCGCCCAGGAACGCCTGTGGTTCCTGCACGGCCTGGACGGTCCGTCGGACACCTACAACGTGCCGGTGGCCCTGCGGCTGACCGGCGACGTCGACGTCCCCGCCCTGACCGCCGCGCTCGCGGACGTGGTGGCGCGCCACGACACCCTGCGCACGGTCTACGCCGACGGCCCGGAAGGCGCGCACCAGGTCGTGCTGCCGGTCGCGGACCTGCCGGACCTGGTCGTCGGGTCCGTCGCCGAGGTGCTGGAGCACCGGTTCGACCTGGCCGCGGCACCGCCCTTCCGCGCCGGATTGGTGCCCGGTGCCGGGGAATCGGTGCTGGTGCTGGTCGTCCACCACATCGCGGCCGACGCGGTGTCGATGGCGACGCTCGCCCACGACCTGTCCACCGCCTACGCGGCACGGGTGTCCGGGCGGGCGCCCGAGTTCGCGTCGGTCGCCGTGCGCTACGCCGACCACGCCCTGTGGCAGCGGCACGTGCTGGGCTCCGACCGCGACCCGGACAGCAGGCTCTCCCGGCAGCTCGCGCACTGGACCGACCTCCTGGCCGACGCGCCCGTCGAACTCGCGCTGCCCACCGACCGGCCGCGCCCCGCCGTGGCGACGCACCGGGGTGACACCGTCGAGTTCCCGGTGCCCGCCGACCTGCGCGCCGCGCTGACCGCGGTGGCCCGGGAGCACGGCGCGACCCTGTTCATGGTGCTGCACGCGGCGTTCGCGGTCCTGCTGGCCAAGCACGGCGCGGGTGACGACGTGGTGCTGGGCGCGCCGGTCGCCGGGCGGACCGACGCGGCGACCCACGACGTGGTGGGCCTGTTCGTCAACACGCTCGCGCTGCGGACGAACCTGGCAGGCGACCCGACGTTCGCCGGGCTGCTGGCCCGGGTCCGGGCGACCGACCTCGACGCCTACGCGCACCAGGACGTGCCGTTCGAACGGCTCGTCGAGGCGCTGAACCCGGAGCGCTCCACCGCGCGGCAACCGGTCGTGCAGGCCACCGTCGGCCTGGACAACACCGGCTCGGCCGCGCTGCCGGAGTTGCCCGGACTCGCCGTGACCGCGTACCCGGTGCGCGCGCCGGCCGCCAAGTTCGACCTGTCGCTGAACTTCGCCGAGCACGCCGACGGGTTGGCGGGCGCGCTCACCTTCGCCACCGACCTGTTCGACCGCGGCACCGCCGAGGCGCTCGCGGCCAGGCTCGTCCGCCTGCTGACCACCGTCGCGGCCGACCCGCACCTGCCGTTGAGCCGGCTCGACGTGCTGTCCGCCGACGAACGCCGCCGGGTGCTCCACGACTGGCAGGGCGACCCGCGCGAGCTGCCGACCGACACCGTCACCGCCCTGTTCGCCGCGCGCGTCGCCACCGACCCGGACGCGGTCGCGGTGGTCGCCGACCGCACCCTCACCTACGCCGACCTGGACGACCGGTCCCGAAGGCTCGCCGCCCGACTGCGCGCGCTGGGCGTCGGACCCGAGTCGGCGGTGGCACTGCGCGTCGACCGGTCGGCCGACCTGGTGGTCGCGACCCTCGCCGTGCTGCGCGCGGGCGGGTACTACGTGCCGCTGGACGTCCGGCACCCGGAGCCCGTGCTGCGCCGGATCCTGGCCGACACCGGCGCGGTCGCGGTCGTCACCGACGACGGGGTCGACCACGGGCTGCCCGCCGTGCGCGCCGACGAGCCGCTGCCACCCACGACCGAGCCCGACGCGCCCGGCCACCCCGACCGGCTGGCGTACGTCATGTACACCTCGGGGTCCACCGGCACGCCCAAGGGCATCGCGGTGACCCACCGGGACGTCGTGGCGCTGGCCACCGACCCGGTGTGGCGCGGCGGGGCGCACGAGCGGGTGCTGCTGCGCTCGCCGCACGCCTTCGACGCCTCCACCTACGAACTGTGGACTCCGTTGCTCACCGGCGGTCGGGTGGTCGTCGCGCCACCGGGTGAGCTGGACACCGCCGTGCTGCGCCGGGTGCTGGTGGACGGGAAGGTGACGGCGGTCTTCCTGACCACCGCGCTGTTCACCGTGCTGGCGGAGGAGGACCCGGCCGTGCTGGCCGGCGTGCGCGAGGTGTGGACGGGCGGGGAACTCGCCTCGCCGGCCGCGTTCCGCCGCGCGCTCAAGGCCGGTGTGGCGCCAGTGCACGTCTACGGCCCGACCGAGACGACCACGTTCGCCACCGCGCGGCGGATCACCGCGAAACCGAACGGTCCGGTGCCGATCGGCAGGCCGCTGAGCGGTCGACGGGCGCACGTGCTGGACGCCGCGCTGAACCCGGTGCCGCCGGGCGCGGTGGGCGAGCTGTACCTGGCGGGCGCGGGCGTGGCGCGCGGGTACCTCGGGTTGCCGGGCGCCACCGCGGAGCGGTTCGTCGCCGACCCGTTCACTGCCGGCCGGATGTACCGGACCGGTGACCTGGTGCGGCACGACGACTCCGGGCAGCTGGTGTTCGTCGGCCGGGCCGACGCGCAGGTCAAGATCCGCGGGTTCCGGATCGAGCCGGGCGAGGTCGAGGCCGCGCTGACCGCCGACCCGGACGTCCGGCAGGCCGCCGTCGTGGTCCGCGAGGACGCCGGGGGAGAGCGGGTGCTGCTGGCCTACGCGGTGCCGCGGGAGGGTCGGCGGCTGGACCGGGACCGGGTGCGCGCGCGGCTGGAGTTCTCGCTGCCGCACTACGCGGTGCCGTCCGGGCTGGTGGTGCTCGACCGGCTGCCGACCACGCCCAACGGCAAGCTCGACCACCGGGCCCTGCCCGCGCCCACCGCCGACGCCGGTCGCGGTCGCGGTCCGCGTTCGCCGCGCGAGGAGGTGTTGGCCCGGCTGTTCGTGGAGGTGCTGGGCGTGCCGTCGGTGTCGGTGGACGACGACTTCTTCGCGCTGGGCGGCCATTCCCTGCGGGTGACCCGGCTGGTGAGCCGGGTGCGCGCGGTGCTGGGCGTGGAACTGCCGGCGCGCGACGTGTTCGAGGCGCGCACGGTCGCGGGGTTGGCGGCCAGGCTGGACCGCTTCGGCGCGGCCCGACCCGGCGTGGTCGCCCGACCGCTTCCCGACCGGGTGCCGCTGTCCTCCGCGCAACGCCGGCTGTGGTTCCTGCACCGCCTCGAGGGACCGTCGCCGACCTACACGATCCCGCTCGCCCTGCGGCTGACCGGTGTGCTGGACGTCGACGCGCTGGTGGGCGCGCTGCGCGACGTGGTCGACCGGCACGACAGCCTGCGCACCGTCGTGGTCGAGGACGACCGGGGACCGCACCAGGTCGTGCGGCCCGCGCCGACCGACCTGGTCCGGGTGGTCGACACGACCGCGCCGGCCGAGCTGATCGCGGCCGAGGTCGCCCGGCCGTTCGACCTCGCCGAGGAACTCCCGGTGCGGGCCGTGGTGGCGCGGGTCGGCGAGCGGGAGACCGTGCTGCTGGTGCTGC
This sequence comes from Actinosynnema sp. NPDC020468, assembly GCF_040642015.1. Lineage (NCBI taxonomy): Bacteria > Bacillati > Actinomycetota > Actinomycetes > Pseudonocardiales > Pseudonocardiaceae > Actinosynnema > Actinosynnema sp. NPDC020468. Next base: position 9,095 of record NZ_JBFAEO010000034.1, on the reverse strand, counting down.
TGCACCACATCGCGGGCGACGCCGAGTCGCTGCGGGTGCTGGCGGCGGACCTGGCGACGGCCTACCGGGCGCGGCTGTTCGGTGACACTCCACAGTGGACGGACCTGCCGGTCCGGTACGCGGACTACGCGCGGTGGCAGGAGGAGGTGCTCGGCGAGGTCGAGGACCCGGAGAGCTTCGGCGGTCGGCAGGCTGCGCACTGGCGCGAGGTGCTCGCCGGGTTGCCCGAGGAACTGGCGCTGCCCGTCGACCGACCGCGTTCCACGACCACCGGCGAGGGCGCGGCCGTGCCGCTGGAGTTCGACGCGGCGGCGCACCGGCGGCTCGCCGAGGTCGCGGAACGCCATGCCACCACCGTGTTCATGGTGCTCCAGGCCGGTGTCGCGGCGCTGCTGACGGCGCTCGGCGCGGGCGTCGACATCCCCGTCGGCACGCCGGTCGCGGGCCGGGTGGACGACGCGGTGGACGGCGTGGTCGGCCTGTTCCTCAACACCCTGGTGCTGCGCGCCGACACCTCGGGCGACCCGACGTTCGCCGAGGTGCTGGCCCGGGTCCGGGCGGTCGACCTGGACGCCTACGCGCACCAGGAAACGCCGTTCGAGTGGCTGGTGGAGGCGGTCAACCCGGGTCGCGCGCCGGGCAGGCACCCGCTGTTCCAGGTCGCGCTGTCGTTCCGCAACAACGCCGAGGCCGCGTTCGCGCTGCCCGGCCTGACCGTCGAACCGGTCGCGGCCGAGTTGCCGGCGGCCAAGTTCGACCTGTCGTTCAGCCTCACCGAGCGGTTCGCCGACGGCGGTCCGGCGGGCGTCGTGGGCGAACTCCAGTACGCCACCGCGCTGTTCGACCGGGTCACCGCCGAGGGGATCGCGGCCCGGCTGCTCCGGTTGCTGGACCAGGCCACCCGGGACCCGGGCACCCGGATCGGCGACCTCGACGTGCTGCTGCCCGGCGAGGGCCGACTGGTCGAGGCCGCCGGGCCGATCCGCGTCGACACCCTGCCGGAGTTGGTCGAACGGGCCGTCGCCCGGCACCCGGAGGCGATCGCGGTGGTCGACGGGACCACCGAGGTGACCTACCGCGAGTTCAACCGGCGGGCGAACCGGTTGGCGCACCGGCTGATCCGGGCCGGCGTCGGACCGGAGGTCGTGGTGGCGCTGGTGCTGCCGAGATCACTGGACCTGCTGGTGGCCGCGCACGCGGTGGTCAAGGCGGGCGGCGCGTACCTGCCGGTCGACGTGGCGGACCCGAGGGTCGCGGACCTGGTCGCGGTCGCCCGGCTCGCGGTCACCGACCGGCCGCGCCTGCTGCCCGCCGACTTGCCGTGGGTGTCCGCCGACGCGCCCGACGACCTGCCCGACACCAACCCGACCGACGCCGACCGCACCGCGCCGCTCGACCCGAGGCACCCGGTGTGCGTGATCTTCACCTCGGGTTCGACCGGCCGGCCCAAGGGCGTGGTGGCGCAACACGATTCGGTCGTCAACCACCTCGGCTGGCTCCAGGACACCTACCGGCTGACCCCCGAGGACCGGGTGCTGCACAAGACGCCCGTCGGGTTCACCGTGGCGGTGTGGGAGTTCTTCTGGCCGCTGCTGACCGGCGCGCGCACCGTCGTGGTCGAGCCCGGCGGGCACCGCGACGTCGAGCACCTGGCCGCGCTGATCGCCCACCACCGGATCACGGCGGTGCACTTCGTGCCGTCGGTGCTCGCCGTGCTGCTGTCCACAGTGGACACAGTGCCGCTCGAGAGCCTGCGGCACGTGTTCGTCGGCGGCGAGGCGCTCACCCACGAGCTGCACGACCGGTTCACCGCCGCGTTCGGCTTCCCGGTGGGCTACAAGTACGGCTCCACCGAGTTGACCTGCGACGCGACCGCGTGGCGGCCGGGCGGGTCGGACGGCCGGGCGCTGGTGCCGCTGGGCGAGCCGATCCACCGCGCCAGGGTGTACGTGCTGGACGCCCGACTGCGCCCGGTGCCACCGGGTGTCGTCGGCGAGCTGTACGTGGCGGGCACGCCCGTCGCGCGCGGCTACGTCGACGCGCCCGCGCCCACCGCCGAGCGGTTCGTGGCCGACCCGTTCACCCCCGGCGGCCGGATGTACCGGACCGGCGACCTCGCCCGGCTCGACCGGACCGGGGTGCCGCACTTCGCCGGCCGGGCCGACCAGCAGCTCAAGGTGCGCGGCGTGCGGGTGGAACCCGGCGAGGTGGAGGCCGCGCTGGCCGCCGTGCCCGGTGTCGACGGCGCGGCGGTCGCGTTGCGCGGCGACGTCCTGGTCGGGTACGTCACCGGTGAGGTCGACCCGGTCGCGGTCCGCCGCCGGCTCGTCGCGACCCTGCCCGCGCACCTGGTGCCCAACGCGGTCGTGGTGCTGCCCGCGTTCCCGACGACCACCACCGGCAAGCTCGACCGGGCCGCGCTGCCCGCGCCGACCACCCCTGCCGGTCGGGCGCCCGCCACCGACGACGAACGCGCGCTGTGCCGGCTGTTCGCCGAGGTGCTCGGGCACGACGAGGTGGGCGTGGACGACGACTTCTTCGCGCTGGGCGGCCATTCCCTGGCCGCGACCCGGCTCGTCGGCCGGGTGCGCGCCGAGCTGGGCTGGGCGCCGACCGTGCGCGCGTTGTTCGACACGCCGACCCCCGCCGGCCTCGCCGAACGCCGGGCCGCGGGCGACCCGTTGGCACCGCTGCTCCCGCTGCGCGCCGGAAGGGGCACGCCGGTGTTCTGCCTGCACCCGCTCGGTGGCCTGAGCTGGGTGTACGCCGGGTTCGGCCGGCACCTGGGCGAGTGGCCGGTCTACGGCGTCCAGGCGGTCGGGCTGGACGGCGTCACCGCGCGACCCGACGACCTCGGCGCGATGGCCGCGCACTACCGCGACCTGATCCGCTCGGTCCGACCGCACGGCCCGTACCGGTTGGTGGGCTGGTCGTTCGGCGGACTCGTCGCGCACGAACTGGCCGTGCGGTTGCAGGAGGCGGGGGAGGAGGTCGAACTCCTCGCGCTGCTCGACACCTACCCGCGCGACCCCGGCGCGCCCGAGCGCCCGGAGGCCGAACTGCTGGCCGGCGTGACACCACCCGCCGAGCTGGCCGGGCTCGACCACCGGCGGCTCGTCGCGGCGCGTGAGGTGTTCGTCGGCAACAGCGCGCTGGCCGGCCGGCACGTGCCGGGCCTGTTCGAGGGCGACCTGGTGTTCTGCCGGGCCACCCGGCTCGACCCCGGCGAGTCGCCGCGCAACCCGGAGCTGTGGCGTCCGCACGTCACCGGGCGGATCGAGGTCCACCCGGTCGACGCGACGCACAACGGCATGCTCGCGGACCGACCCGCGGCCGTCATCGGCCGGCTGCTCACCAGCCGGTTGCACCGTCAGGAGAGGAAGACGTCGTGACCAACCCCTTCGAGAACCCGGATGGCGTGTACCTGGTGCTGGTCAACGACGAGGGGCAGCACTCGCTGTGGCCCGAGTTCGTCGTGGTGCCCGCCGGCTGGGCCACCGCGTTCGGACCGAACGACCGGGCCGCCTGCCTGGCCTACGTCGAGCGCGAGTGGACCGACCTGCGCCCGAAGAGCCTGATCGAGGCGATGGGCGAATGACCACCGCGCTGACCGCGCCGAGCACCACCGACCTGACCGCGTTCGGCCTGCTGGCGGGTTCCCTGGTGGCCGGCGCGACCACCGGGGTGGACGACCCGGAGTGGACCGGCGCGGCGCGCTCGTCGTGGGAGGACGCGCCCGGCGCGCTGCGAAGACTCGTGCGCGAGTTCCGCCGCGACTCCGGACCCGACGGCCGGCTGCTGATTCCCGGGCTGCCGCTGGGCGTGCTGCCGGACACCCCGATGGTCCGCGGCTCGGTGCAGCGCGAACCCGCGCTGCCCGCCGCGTTCCTCTCGTTGGTGGCACACGGTTTCGGCGACCCGGCCGCGTTCGCCGCGGAGAAGTCCGGCGCGCTGGTGCAGGACGTGGTGCCGGTGCCCGGCCTCGAGCACGTGCAGGGCAACACCGGGTCGGTCGAGCTGACCTTCCACACCGAGAACGCGTTCCACCGGCACCGGCCGGACTTCGTGCTGCTGCTGTGCCTGCGACCCGACCACGACGAGGTCGCCGAACTGCGCACGTGCTGCGTGCGGCGGGTGCTGCCGGAGCTGACCCCGCGCACCCGCGACGCGCTGTTCCGGCCGCAGTTCCTGACCGCCGCGCCGCCGTCGTTCGGCGACTCCGGCGGCGGACTGGCGCACGCCGTGCTCAGCGGCGACCCGCTCGACCCCGACCTGTGCTACGACCAGGCGGCCACCGGTTCGGCCACCGACGAGGGCCGGGCGGCGCTCGCCGAACTGTCCACTGTGGTCGATCGGGTGCACGACGGGCTGCGGCTGCGCGCGGGCGACCTCGCGGTGCTGGACAACCGGGTCGCGCTGCACGGCCGCTCGTCGTTCACCCCGCGCTACGACGGACGGGATCGTTGGCTGCAAAGGATGTTCTCGTTCGCCGACCTGCGCCGGTCGCGCGACCACCGGGTGGCGGACGGGAGCGTGCTGGTCCGATGAGGCCCGGGGACCTCGACCTCGCCGACCCCGTGCTGCACGCCGAGCACGACCTGGCGGAGGTGTGGCGGGAACTGCGCGCGACCGCGCCGGTGTGGTGGCACCGGGAGGTCGACGGGCGACCCGGCTTCTGGGTGGTGAGCACGCACGCCGAGGCGACCGCGGTGTACCTGGACGCCACCCGGTTCGGCTCGGCGCGCGGCAACGTGCTGGCGTCGCTGCTGGCGGGCGGTGACTCGGCGGGCGGCGTGATGGCCGCGGTCACCGACGGGCGGCGGCACCGCGACCTGCGCCGGGTGCTGATGGAGGCGTTCTCGCCGCGCGCGCTCGCGGGCGTGGTGGACCGGGTGGCCGGGCACGCGCGGCGCCTGGTGGCCGACGCGGTGGGCGCCGGCGGGTGCGACTTCGCCGAGGACGTGGCCGCGCACCTGCCGCTGACCGCGATCTGCGACCTGCTGGGCGTGCCGGAGGAGGACCGGCCGGTGCTGCTCGCGGCGACCAGGACCGCGCTGAGCTCGGACACCGCCGAGCAGTCGCCGATCGACGCGTGGGAGGCGCGCAACGTCATCCTGGGCCACTTCGAGCGGTTGGCCGCCGACCGGCGCGCGCGGCCGGGTTCCGACGCGGTGAGCGTGCTGGTGGCGGGTTCGGTCGACGGCGTGCCGCTGACCACCGACGAGGTGGTGGCCAACTGCTACAGCCTGGTGCTGGGCGGCGACGAGACGGCCCGGCTGGCGGTGATCGGCGCGGTGCGGGCGTTCGTCGAGCACCCGGACCAGTGGCGGGCGTGGCGGGACGGCGACGTGGCCGTCGGCACCGCGGTGGACGAGGTGCTGCGCTGGACCACGCCCGCGATCCACTTCGGACGGACGGCGACGGTCGACACCACCTTGGGGGGCAAGGAGATCGACGCCGGCGACATCGTCACGGTGTGGAACTCCTCGGCCAACCGGGACGAGGCGGTGTTCGACCGGCCCGAGGTGTTCGACCTGGCCCGCACCCCGAACCGGCACCTGTCGCTCGGGCACGGTCCGCACTACTGCGTCGGCGCCCACCTCGGCCGGGCCGAGATCGGGGCGATGCTGACCGCGTTGCGGGAGCACGTCGTCGACATCGAGCCGACCGGCCCGCCGCTGCCGATCTACTCGACCATGCTCAGCGGGTTCCGCAGCCTGCCGGTGCGGCTGATCCCGCGTCGGTGAGCTCGATTACTTCAGTGCAGACGAAACTCAACCGTCGTCTCGCGCGGAAAAGCGATCGGCCCGCCGGGACGGTGTTCGGTAGCGTCGGCCGGCATGACCCAGGTGGACGAACAGGGCCGACCCACACCGCCGGACCGGGGCGGCGAGGTGGAGACGCTGCTCGGGTTCCTCGACTTCCAGCGGGCGACGCTGGAGTGGAAGTGCGCCGGGCTGGACGCGGACGGCCTGCGGGCCACGGTGGGGGTGTCCACGATGACGCTCGGCGGGATGCTCAAGCACCTGGCCTACGTCGAGGACTCCTGGTGCTCGCGGTGGTTGCACGACCACGCCCCGGTGCCGCCGTGGGACGCGGTCGACTGGGCCGCCGACCCCGACTGGGACTGGCACTCCGCCGACCGGGACTCGCCCGAGGAACTGCTGGCGCTGTGGCGGCGGTTCGTCGCGCGGTCCCGCGAGCTGGTCGCGGAGGCGCTGGCGGCACGGGGCTTGGACGGGCTCGCGCTGCGGACCGGCCGGAACGGCGAGTCGCCGAGCCTGCGCTGGATCCTGTTCCACCTGGTCGAGGAGTACGCCCGCCACGTGGGCCACGCGGACCTGATCCGGGAGTCGGTGGACGGGTCGACCGGCGAGTAGCGGCCGGCACCGGCCGACCGCCACTCGGACCGGGCACTAGCAGGCGAGCACCGGCGCGGCGTTCTGGCCGCCGGAGTGCACCTGCGCCAGGCCGACACCGGCCAGGCCGAGCACGCCCTGGGTGGTGGCGCGGGTGGCGGTGGCCGGGTCGAAGCCGGTCGCCTGGTAGGCGATCGCACCCCGGTCCGCCACCGCGCCGGCGCAGCCGACCTGGAGGTTCTTCAGCAGCGCCCGCGCCTTGAGGGCCGGGCCGACCCGGCCGCCCGCGAGCAGCGCCTGACCGGCGAGACCGGTGCTGTTGGCGTTGGACGTGCCGGCGCCGAACCCGCCGTCCGGGTGCTGCACGCCGACCAGCCACGTCAAGCCCTGCCAGGCCTTCAGCGGCTTGCCGGTGGCCTGGAGCGCCTGGGTGGCGAGCGCGGTGGCGTCGACGTCGCTGACGCACGGCGTCACGCCGAAGAAGATCGGGTAGCCGCCGTCGGCGCACTGGGTGCCGGCGAGGAACGCGACGGCCGAGGCGGGCGCGCCGGACGGTGCGCGGTCCAGCGCGAGCAGCGCGAGGGACTGGGTGAAGGCGTTGCTGTAGTCGCCGTAGGCCGACACGTCGGAGAACCGGCCGGACGGGGTGAGCAGCGCGAGCAGCGAGGCGCGCAGGTCGACGCCGCCGAACGACGCCGGGTCGCGACCGGCGACCTCGGCGGCGAGGAGCAGCTTCGCGTGCCCACCCGCGTAGGACTCGCCGTCGGAGCCCACGTACCCGGCGGTGATGTCGGGTCGGGCGAGCCACGCCACGGCGCGGTCGAGGTTGTCGTCCGCGGTGCGGGCCGCCGCGAACGCGAGCACCGCGTCGACGGTCAGGCCCTGGTCGGGGTACTTGACCCCGCCGTACTCGGATTCGAAGCGCTCGCCGTCCACGAGTTGGCGTGCGAGCCACCCGGCCGCGGCGTCGGCGCGGTCGTGCGTCGACGGGGTCGACGCGGTGGCGGGGGGTGCGACGAGCAGGCCGCAGAGCAGTGCGGCGGCAAACAGCGTGAAACGTCTCAAGGGGTACCTTTCCCGCGGGCCACGACAGGAATTTCGGGTCGCGCGCGGTGCGGGTGGTCGGGCTCGCCGCGCTGGGCGGCACACCGTTGCGGGTCAGCGCCGGAGTCGCACCGGACTTCCCCCGCCCCGCGCGATCTTCGGTCGGACCGGCACAGCATGCCGGCTGCGCCTCGCGGATCAAGCCGCCATCCGGTGGGTGGGTGGCGTCCGCCGTTGTGACCAACGCCCGGTGGACGGGGTTTCACCAGTTCACAGAGGTGCTCACGATCCGGGACGGTGCGGGCGCGGCGGCCGAGTTGCCGCGTTCGGCGAACATCGCAGGTCGGTGGTGCGGTCGGAAAAATTATCGGTGGTTTGTCCGCTTCACTTAACAGACGGTGAGTGGTCATCAACGCGGTGTATACCCAGACTGGATGACCGCTGTCTGCCACGTCGCGCCATGGTGCGGGAAGACGGCCTGGGCACCGCGCGTCCCGGCCGCCGCGCGGATCCGTCCGCGTCCCTGTGCAGCGCAACCGAGAGGCAGATCGATGAAGACTGCTCGTCGGATCGGCCGTGTCGCGATGGTCGGCATGGCCCTGGGCCTGGTACTCGGCGGAGGGCACGACGCCTTCGCCGCGCCGCCCTCCCACGACCCGCCGCCGGTGGAGGCCCAGATCATCGGCGGTCACAACGCGACGGAGACCTACTCGTTCCACGCCGGCATGAGCAACGGCTGCGGCGGCAGCCTGGTCGCGCCGCAGTGGATCGTCACCGCCACGCACTGCGGCAGCGCGTCCTCGGCCCGGATCGGGTCGACCAGCCGCAGCTCCGGCGGCGAGGTCAGGTCCGTTGACCGCACGGTCAACCGCTCCGGCACCGACCTCACCCTGATGCACCTGTCCACGGCGTCGACCCAGACGCCGGTCAAGATGGCGACGGCGAACCCGGCGCCCGGCGGCCCGGTGCGGCTGATCGGGTTCGGCTGCACGAGCTGGCCCTCGTGCTCCAACCCGTCGACGCTCCAGGAGATCGACCTGACCGTGCTGGCGTCCAGCCGGTGCTCGGCGGGCGGCGGCACGGCCACCGACCTGTGCGTGTCGGGCGACCGGACGCACTCGGCGTGCCACGGCGACTCGGGCGGCCCGGCGATCGTCGGCTCCCGGGGCAACTGGACGCTGGTCGGCGAAACCCACGGTCCCGGTGACAACGGCGGCGAGTGCGCCACCACGACCCTGTACACCGGCATCGCGGCGAACGTCGCGTGGATCAACCAGCAGACCGGCGGCTCGACCCCGCCGACCGACGGCAAGTTCGAGAACGCGGACAACGTCGACATCCCCGACAAGGGCGCCGCGGTCACCAGTTCGATCGCGGTGACCGGCCGCACCGGCAACGCGCCCGCCGCGTTGAAGGTGACCGTCGACATCAAGCACACCTACCGGGGCGACCTGGTGGTGGACCTGGTGGCGCCGGACGGCACGGCGTACCGGCTGAAGAACTCCTCGGCCAACGACTCGGCCGACAACATCGCCACGACCTACACCGTCGACGCCTCCTCCGAGGCGGCCAACGGCACGTGGCAGCTGAAGGTCCAGGACGTGGAGGCCAACGACACCGGCTACATCGACTCCTGGAACCTCCAGTTCTGAGGCCGACTGCTCGACTCGTCCGGTGTCGACGTGCCGGTCG
>NZ_JBFAEO010000033.1:0-94771 GCF_040642015.1 Actinosynnema sp. NPDC020468 | reverse complement strand
GCTTTTCGAGATTGGGCGGCGGTCCTGAGTTCTCGGCGCCCCCGTGCCAAATGCGGTTGGGCTTCGCCCAGGCCATACGGGGAGAACACGAGGCCGCGGCGTTAGGCGTGCGCGCCTCTGGCGCGTGAGGACGGCTGTTGGATCGGTGTTGGGGGCTTGGCTGCCGGATTGGGTGCTGGGGGGCTTGGCTGTCCGGTTGGGGTGCTGGGGGCTTGGCCGGCGGAGGGTGGAGCGTGAGTGGGTAGGCGGGTGGGGGTACGGGAAAGGCCCGGCTCCCACTGGGGGGCCGGGCCTTTCCGTCGTTCAGGTGGTGCTGGTGGTGCTGTGCTCGGTGCCTGGACTCAGAAGTCCATGCCGCCGGCGTCCGGGACGGCCGGGGCGGAGCCCGCCTTTTCCGGCTTGTCGGCGACGACGGCTTCCGTCGTCAGGAACAGCGCGGCGATCGACGCGGCGTTCTGGAGGGCCGAGCGGGTGACCTTCGTCGGGTCCGGGACGCCCGCGGCGAGCAGGTCCTCGTAGACGCCGGTCGCGGCGTTGAGGCCGTGGCCGACGGGGAGGCCCTTGACCTTCTCCACCACGACGCCGCCCTCGAGGCCGGCGTTGATGGCGATCTGCTTCAGCGGGGCCTCGACCGCGACCTTCACGATGTTGGCGCCCGTGGCCTCGTCGCCCTCGAGCTTCAGGCCCGCGAAGGCGGCCTCGGCGGCCTGGAGCAGGGCCACGCCGCCGCCGGCGACGATGCCCTCTTCCACGGCGGCCTTGGCGTTGCGCACCGCGTCCTCGATGCGGTGCTTGCGCTCCTTGAGCTCCACCTCGGTGGCGGCGCCGGCCTTGATGACCGCGACACCGCCGGCGAGCTTCGCCAGGCGCTCCTGGAGCTTCTCGCGGTCGTAGTCCGAGTCGGACTTGTCGATCTCGGCGCGGATCTGGTTGACGCGGCCCTGGATCTGCTCGGCGTCACCCGCACCCTCGACGACCGTGGTCTCGTCCTTGGTCACGACGACCTTGCGGGCCTTGCCCAGCAGCGACAGGTCGGCGTTCTCCAGCTTGAGGCCGACGTCCTCGGTGATGACCTGACCACCGGTGAGGATCGCGATGTCCTGGAGGATCGCCTTGCGGCGGTCGCCGAAGCCCGGCGCCTTGACGGCGACGGACTTGAAGGTGCCGCGGATCTTGTTCACGACGAGCGTGGCCAGGGCCTCGCCCTCGACGTCCTCGGAGATGATCAGCAGCGGCTTGCCGCCCTGCATGACCTTCTCCAGCAGCGGGAGCAGGTCCTTCACGGACGCGATCTTCGAGCCGTAGAGCAGGATGTACGGGTCCTCGAGGACCGCTTCCTGACGCTCGGGGTCGGTCACGAAGTACCCGGAGATGTAGCCCTTGTCGAAGCGCATGCCCTCGGTGAGCTCGAGCTCGAGCCCGAGAGCGTTGCTCTCCTCGACGGTGATGACGCCTTCCTTGCCGACCTTGTCCATGGCCTCGGCGATGAGCTCGCCGATGGTCGAGTCGCCCGCGGAGATGGACGCCGTGGCGGCGATCTGCTCCTTGGTCTCGACCTCCTTGGCGGTCTTGTGCAGCTGCTCGATGACGGCCTCGACGGCCTGCTCGATGCCGCGCTTGAGACCCAGCGGGTTGGCGCCGGCGGCCACGTTGCGCAGGCCCTCGCGGACCAGGGCCTGAGCCAGCACGGTGGCCGTCGTCGTGCCGTCACCGGCGACGTCGTCGGTCTTCTTCGCCACTTCCTTGACGAGCTCGGCCCCGATCTTCTCCCACGGGTCCTCGAGCTCGATCTCCTTGGCGATGGAGACGCCGTCGTTGGTGATGGTCGGCGCGCCCCACTTCTTCTCGAGCACGACGTTGCGACCCTTGGGACCCAGCGTCACCTTGACGGCGTCCGCGAGAGTGTTCATGCCACGCTCAAGACCGCGGCGGGCGTCCTCGTCGAACGCGATCATCTTGGCCATTGCGGTGTGTTCCTCCGCCTTGTGTCCGTCTTGTGGGGCCACTGCGGACTAGTCGCCCGCAGCGGAACACGGTGCTTGGCCAGGTGCGGTGCCCGCGACGGACGACCCGGGCCCGAAGGACCCGCGCCTCACCAACCCAGCCGGCGTGTCTGGCACTCGGATGGCCCGAGTGCCAGTTCCGTGTTTAGCACTCGACGGCGGAGAGTGCAAGGAGAGGGGTCACCTGGACGGGCGCACCGACACGCTCGTCGGGAGGGGTTTCGACCCGGACGTGGAGTCCCCGACCTGGATCGACTGGCCCGTGGTGGTGGTCGAGCCGCCACCGGTCGGCTTCTCGTCCTTGGGGGTGAGGATGAGGATCAACACGACGATCAGCACGATCGCCACGCCGCCCACGACGACCGGCGCGACCCACGCGGGACGCGGCCTGCGGGTGGTGCCGAACGCGTTCACCCCGACCGGCGCGGGCGGGCGCAGCCGGACCGGCTCGGCCGGGAAGCCCGGCTGGTACTGCTGCTGGGGCTGCGGCGGCCGGTAGCCGGGCGGCGGCTGCTGCACGGGCAGCCCGCCGGTGTGCGGGTGCGCCGGACCGACCGGGCGGGCCTGCTGCGGTGGCGCCGGCACGGCCTGCTGGGGCGCGTTCGCCAGCGCCGCGCGGGCCGCCGAGATCAACTCCTGACAGGACCCGAACCGCTGGTTGGGGTCCTTGGCCGTGCCGCGGCGCAGCACGTCGTCGATGGCGGGCGGCAGCGCGACCAGCGAGGTCAGCGCCGGGATCTCGGTGTTGAGGTGCCCCTGGATCACGTCCTGCACCCCGCCCTGGAACGGCGGCCGGCCGGACAGGCAGGCGAAGAGCATGCAGGCGAGCGCGTACTGGTCGGTGCGGCCGTCCAACGGCTCGCCGCGCAGGTGCTCGGGCGCGGCGTAGGTGGGCGAGCCGAGGAAGTCGCCGGTGCGGGTCCGGTGCCCGGTCGCGCCGCGCCTGGTCAGCCCGAAGTCGGCCAGGTAGACGTGCTCGCGCACCGCCTCCTTGGTCGTGACCAGCACGTTCGCCGGCTTCACGTCCAGGTGCACGAGGCCCTTGCCGTGCAGCATGTCCAGCGCCTCGGCGACCTGGCCGAGCAGCACCAGGGTGCGCGCGGGCGTCAGCGGGCCGTCCTTGATGTGCGAGGCGAGGTCCTGGCCGTCGACCAGGCGCATCGCGATGTAGAGGAGGCCGTCGACTTCATCGAAGTCGTAGAGCGGGACGATGTTCGCGTGGTCGATGGCCGAGGTGTTGCGGGCCTCGTCCACGAAGCGCTCGCGGAACTCGGCGTCGGCGGTCAGGTGCTCGCCGATGACCTTGAGGGCCACCTTGCGGCCGAGCCGGACGTCCGTGGCCCGGTAGGTCACGCTCATGCCACCGCGCCCGAGCACACCGTCGATCCGGTAGTGGCCCAGTCGTCGCCCGCTCAGGTCCTCCGACACGCGTGGGAGCCTAACGTCCTCGACTTGCGACACGCGCACGGTTCACCGGAAACGCCCGACCCGCCGCGCCGGCGGGCCGGGCGGAGGTCACGAGGCCTTCCGGACGTCCGACGCCTGGCTGCGGCCGTCCCGGCCGGCCTGGATCTCGAACTCCACGCGGTCGCCCTCGGCCAGCGTGCGGAAACCCTCCATCTGGATCGCCGAGTAGTGGACGAAGACGTCCGGCCCACCGTCGGCGGCGATGAAGCCGTACCCCTTCTCCGAGTTGAACCACTTGACCGTGCCGACAGCCAAGACGTCCTCCTTCGAGAAATACCTGAGCGAAACCGCCACGCTAGAGCCACGGAGGGGTTCGCCGATACCTCCTTATGGAGTCATGAGCGAGCGCTGAATCCGTTGTCCCGCAACCAAGTGACGAGACTGCGCGGACTGCGCGTCCTGGTCAGCACGAGGCCGGGACCGGCGAAGTCGAGGACCAGGCCCTCACCATTCCGCACCGATTGGAAAGAGCCCGGCGAAACGGCCCGGAGGCGGCATTGCACGGTGTCCGCGAATCCGACGACGTGCCCGCTCTCCAGGGTGACCAGCTCGCCCGCGTCCAGCGTCACGAGGTCCAGCACGCCGTAGCACGCGAGCACCACGGGTCCGGTGCCGTAGAGGTAGTGCAGGAAACCGTTGTCGCCGCCGTGCAGCGCGCGCACCGGCGGCGCGGACGGGTCCATCGCCACGGTGCCGGCGGCGGCCAGCCAGCTGTTGCGCGCGACGCACCAGCCGCCGTTGCCGTCCAGCTCCATCACGTGCAGGTCGCCGGGCAACGCGGGCGCGACGTCGACCCAGCCGCCCTCGGGACCGGCGGTGCACACGGTGCCGGCGACGCCGCCGACCTTGGCCCTGGTGTCGAACGCCACGCCGTAGCTGGTGGCGACCAGCGACGCGCGGTCGACCAGCACGGGTTCGGCCGGCGCGAGCACCAGCCTGGCCACTCCGAACGTCGGTGTGTGGCGGGTGCGGACCTGCACTGCTCCCCCTCGGCGGGTGATCGACCGGTCCGGGCAGTCTGGCACGGCCGGTGCAGGATGGGTGGCGTGTCCCAACCACTCACCACGGTCGCCGAGCACCAGGCGACCGTCGCCGCCCTCGTCGGCACGACGCCGGTGGTCGACGTGCCGACCTCCGACGCGCTGGGCCTGGTGCTCGGCGCGGACCTGGTCGCGCCGGTGCCGCTGCCGCTGTTCGACAACTCGGCGATGGACGGCTACGCGGTGCGCGCGGCCGACGTCGCGACGACGCCGGTGGTGCTGCCCGTCGCGGCGGACATCCCGGCCGGGCGCACCGACGTGCCGCCGCTGGAGCCGGGCACCGCGCACCGGATCATGACCGGCGCGCCGCTGCCGGCGGGCGCGGACGCGGTGGTGCAGGTCGAGTGGACCGACGCGGGCACCGGGGAGGTGCGCGTCGACCGGGGCGTGGTCGCGGACCAGAACGTGCGCCGGGCGGCGGACGACGTCGCGGTCGGCACGACGGTGCTCCGCGCGGGCACCCGGCTCGGCCCGGCGCAGCTGGGGTTGGCCGCGGCACTGGGTTTCGGCGCGCTGCCGGTGCGCCGGCGGGTCCGGGTGCTGGTGCTGTCCACCGGCTCGGAGCTGGTCGCGGCGGGCGAACCCCTGGCGCCGGGGCAGATCTACGAGTCCAACGGGGTGATGCTGGCGGCGGCGGTGCGCGAGGCGGGCGGCGAGGCCGAGCTGCTCCGGTTCGTGCCCGACGACGTGGCCTCCTTCCACGCGGCCATCGCCGACCGGCTCGCGGCGGTGGACCTGCTGCTCACCTCGGGCGGGGTGAGCGCGGGCGCGTACGAGGTGGTGAAGGACGCGTTCACCGGGCGCGGCGTCGAGTTCACCCGGGTCGCGATGCAGCCGGGCGGACCGCAGGGTTCCGGGCGCTACCAAGGTGTCGCGGTCGCCACGCTGCCCGGCAACCCGGTGAGCGCGCAGGTGTCCTTCGAGGTGTTCGTGCGGCCCGCGCTGCGCGCCGCGATGGGGCTGTCCGACGTGCAGCGGCCCACCGCGCGGGCGTTCCTGAGCGCACCGCTCACCTCGCCGCCCGGCCGCACCCAGTTCCGCCGCGGCCGGTACGACCCGGAGTCGGGTCGCGTCGTCACGCCGGTCGGCGGGCCCGGTTCGCACCTGCTGTCCGCGCTGGCGCTGAGCGACTGCCTGATCGAGGTGCCCGAGGACGTGACGGAACTCGACGCGGGCGCGGAGGTTTCCGTCCGGTTCCTGTAGGTCCGGGCTCGCGCGCCGCTTACGATTCCCCCCTCACGCCGGTCGATTCACGGGGGGCCGGCCTGTCTTCCAGGGGTTTCACCACCATGCGCGCGTTTCTCGCCGTCGCCATGCTCGTCGGGTTCTTCGTGATCGTGCTCGGACTGGTCCTCGGACTGGGCACGCTCACCGTCCTCGGATTCACCGTCGGCCACTCCGCCGCGGCCGGGATCAAGGCCGGGTTCTTCACCCTGGTCGTCGTCGCCGCCCTCGGCGGCGCGCTGTACAAGGCGATCCGGCTGCGCCAGGAGCCGGAGGGCGTGCCGCTGACCCGCGCCGGGCAGCCGGAGCTGTGGCGGGTCGTCGACGAACTGGCGGTCGTCGCGGGCACCCGGTCGCCGGACGACATCAGGTTGGTGCCGGAGGTCAACGCGGCGGTCTGGGAGAAGACCGGCTGGCTCGGCCTCAAGCCGGGCCCGCGCTACCTGATGATCGGGTTGCCGCTGCTCGCGGGGTTGTCGGTGGGCGAGCTGCGTTCGGTGCTGGCGCACGAGCTCGGCCACTACGGCGGCGGGCACACCACGTTGTCCGCGCTGACCTACCGGGCGAAGAACGCGCTGGCGCTCACCGTGGACAACCTGGGCGACAACGTGCTGCGCCGCCCGCTCGGCTGGTACGCCAAGCTCTACGCGATGGTCGCGGCGTCGGCGAACCGCGCGCAGGAACTGTCCGCCGACCAGGCGTCGGTGACCGCCGCCGGCCGCGCCACGGCCCAGTCCGCGCTGCGCAGGCTGCCCTCGCTGGCCGCCGCGTGGAACGGCTACCACCGCGACTACGTCTCGCTGGCACTGGACGCCGGCCGCACGCCGCAGGTGCTGGGCGGGTTCCGGGCGTTCCTCGACGACCCGACCCGCGGCGCCGAGCTGGGCGCACTCCAGGACCGGCTGGTGGACGAGCAGGCGAAGTCGGTGTTCGACAGCCACCCGCCGATCCGCGAGCGGGTGGCCGCGATGGAGGCGCTGCCGTCGCCGGACGTGCCGGCCGACGACCGGCCGGCGTGGGTGCTCGTCGCCGGGGTGCCCGAGCTGGAGCGCGGGATGGTGCGCGGCGACCTCGGCCCGGTGGCCGACTGGCCGGAGATCGTGGCGCGGGCGGGCGCGACGCACGTGGCGCGGTACGCCCGGGTGCTGTCCGACGCCGGTGTCGAGGCGGGTGTCGGCGGCACGCTGGACTCGGTGTTGGACGCGCTGGAGCAGGGCCGGCTCGAGGCGTTGCGCCCGCACGTGCTGCGGCCCGAGGTCCAGCACGACCGCGAGGCGCTGGTGGAGGTCGTGACGGAGTTGCTGGCCGCGACCGTGGTCCACGAACTGGTGTCCTCCGGCCGGGCGTCGATCGTGGTGAACTGGGGCGGCCCGTGGCGGTTGGTGACCGCCGACGGGACGCCGGTGGACGAGTCCGCGCTGGTCGCGCCCGCGGTGCGGGACCCGGGGGCGGTGCCCGACGTGCGTGCCAGGATCCGCGACCTGCGTGACGGGGTCGTGACGGCCTGACGCTGGTCACTCCATGTGACGTGGATTACACTGGCAGGTCACCCGTCCGGCCTGTCCGTGCGTTCGTCGGGGGACGCACGGACAGGCCGGACGCGGTCCACCCGCGCCGGCGTAGCGTGTGCCATTCCACGTCCGCCCTCTGACGGAAGAGTCATGACCTCCGATCGCGACCAGCACAGTGGTGCCGTGTCCCACTTCGTAGACCTGGCCAAGGGGATCGTCCCCCCGATGAACCCGGCGGGCCGCCCGTTCGTCCTGGGCGCCGCCGTGGCGACGCTCCTCGTGCGCCGGCTGTCCAAGCGCGCGGGCGTCGTGGGCGCGCTGCTCACGGCCTGGGTGGCGTGGTTCTTCCGCGAACCCAAACGGGTGACCCCCACTCGGCCCAACATCGCCGTCGCGCCGGCGGACGGGACCGTCTCGCACGTCGTGGAGGCCGTGCCGCCGGCCGAACTGGGCCTCGGGCCCGTGCCGATGACCCGGATCAGCGTCTTCCTCTCGGTGTTCGACGTGCACGTGCAGCGCGTGCCGGTGTCGGGCGTGGTGCGCGAGGTGTCCTACCGGCCGGGCAAGTTCCTGTCCGCCGACCTGGACAAGGCCAGCGACGACAACGAGCGCAACACGGTGTGGCTGCGGTCCTTCGAGGGCCACGACGTCGTGGTCGTGCAGATCGCGGGCCTCGTCGCGCGGCGCATCGTGTGCTCGGCCGCCGAGGGCGACAAGGTGGCGGCCGGCGCGACCTACGGCCTGATCCGGTTCGGCTCGCGGGTCGACCTGTACGTGCCGGCCGGCAGCACGGTCCTGGTCGAGGCGGGCCAGAAGACCATCGGCGGCGAAACCGTCCTCGCCACGCTCCCGGAGCTGTAGATGGCGCCCAGCGGACCGGGGATCCGGCTGCTGCCCAACGCGATCACCGTGCTCGCGATGTGCGCGGGGTTGTCCTCCGTGTACTTCGCGAGCATCGGCATGTGGGGCGCGTCGATCGGCTCCATCGCGGCGGCCGCGGTGTTCGACGGGTTGGACGGCCGGCTCGCCCGGCTGCTGGACGCGACCAGCCGGATGGGCGCCGAACTGGACTCGCTCGCCGACGCGGTGTCCTTCGGCGTGGCGCCCGCGCTGGTGGTGTACCTGTGGAAGTTCGAGGGTTCCCGCGACCGGATCGGCTGGGTCGTGTGCCTGATCTTCGCGGTGTGCATGGTGTTGCGGCTGGCCAGGTTCAACACGCTGCTGGACGTGGAGCAGCCGCCGTTCGCCAAGGAGTTCTTCGTCGGCGTGCCCGCGCCGGCGGGCGGCCTGCTGCTCCTGCTGCCGCTGATCGTGGACGAGCAGGTCCGCGAGGGCGGGTGGTGGTCGGCGCCCTGGGTGGTCGGCGTGTGGACGGTCGGCGTCGCGCTGCTGCTGGTGAGCCGGATACCGACGCTGTCCGTGAAGTCGATCAAGGTGCCGCCGCGGCTGATCGCGCCGCTGCTGGTGGTCGTCGGCCTGCTCGCGGCGGCGGTGATCACCTTCCCGCTGGTCGCGCTGATCGCGGCGATGCTGATCTACCTGAGCCACCTGCCGTACTCGGTGCGCCGCTACCACTGGCTGTCCCGGCACCCCGAGGCGTGGTCGGTGCCGGCGGCGGACCGCCGTGCCATCAAGCGCGCCCACGGCGTGGCGGCGCGCAGGCTCGGCCTGCGCCGCCCGCTCGGCGGTCGGGTCGCGGGCGCGGCCATGCGCGCGGTGCGCAGGCCCCGGCGCGCGGCGGAGCAGACCAGGCCTGCGGAGACCGGGGAACAGCCTCAGCGCAGGCGTGGGTGGCGACACCTGGGACTGCGCCGCGACCAGCGTCCGTGACTACTACGCTGACCGCGTGATCACGCTGACCGCGCGCCTGTCCCCGTCCGCGCTGGACACCCGGCGCGGGGTGGTCCGACTGCACCCCGAGGTGCTGGACGCGCTCGGCCTGCGGGCCTGGGACGCGGTGCGGTTGACCGGCGCGCGGGTCAGCGCGGCGCTCGCGGCGGCCGGCGACGGACCGCCCGGCGTGGTGCTGGTGGACGACGTGACGCTGTCCAACCTCGGTCTCGTGGAAGGCTCCGAGGTCGTCGTGGCGCCGGTGGAGGTCGCGCCGGCGCGCGCGGTCACGGTCGCGGGCTCCCGGCTCGCGAGCACCTCGCTCACCCCCGGCACGCTGCGGATGGCGTTGACCGGCAAGGTGTTGACCGTCGGCGACGCGGTGTCGCTGCTGCCGCAGGACCTCGCGCCGCCGCCCGGTCTGGACGTCGGCGCGACGCGCCGGTCGCTCGCCAACGCGATCGGCATGACCTGGACCAACGAACTGCTCACCATCACGTCGGTGGAACCGGCGGGCGCGCCGGTGGCCGTCGGCTCCTCGACCGTGGTGCGGTGGCGGGACGACGTCGTGGTCGACGCCGAGGTGCCCGAACCTCCCGCCGCGCCACCGGTCGTCGTCGCCGAGGCGCCGCCCGCGGTGCCCCTGGCCGATCTCGTCGGTCAGCACGACGCGGCCCGGCGGCTCGGCGAGTGGCTCGACCTCACGTTCACCCACCCCGAACTGCTGGCCCGCCTCGGCGCCGCGCCCGGTCTCGCCGCGCTGGTGAGCGGACCGGAGGGGGTCGGCAAGACGACCTTGACGCGGGCCGTCGCGCAGGAGGTGTCGGCGACCGTGGTCGAACTCGCGGCGCCCGGCATCGCGGTGCTCGAGCCGAACGCGGTGGTGTCCCGGCTGGCCGACACGATCGCCGCCGCGCACGCGGTCACCGGACCGTCGGTGCTGCTGCTGACCGACGTGGAGGCGCTGCTGCCCGCGTCCTCGCCGCCGCCGGTGGCGACCACGGTGCTGGACGCGCTGCGCGCCGCCGTGACGCCGACCTGCGCGCTCGTGGTGACGAGCGCGCACCCCGAGGCGATCGACCCCCGGCTGCGGGTGCCCGGCCTGGTGGACCGCGAACTCGTGCTGCCGCTGCCGGACGGCGTGGTGCGCACCGAACTGCTCCGCGTGCTGCTGCGCGACGTGCCGCTGGAGTCCGACGTGGACTTCGGCGCGGTCGCCGACCGCACACCGGGTTTCGTCGCGGCGGACCTGGTGGCCCTGCGCCGCGAGGCGGCCGTGCGGTCGGCGTTGCGGCAGCGCGGCGAGGCCGAGCCGAGGGTGGCGCAGGAGGACCTCGTCGGCGCGCTGGACACGGTGCGGCCGATCTCGATGTCCACTTCGGACACCCTGCGCACCGGCGGCCTGACGCTGGACGACGTCGGCGACATGACCGAGGTCAAGCAGGCCCTGACGGAGGCCGCGCTGTGGCCGCTCCAGTACCCGGACTCGTTCGCCCGCCTGGGTGTCGCGCCGCCGCGCGGCCTGCTGCTGTACGGCCCGCCCGGCTGCGGCAAGACGTTCCTGGTGCGGGCGCTCGCCGGGTCGGGCCGGCTGAACGTGCTCTCGGTCAAGGGCGCCGAGCTGATGGACAAGTTCGTCGGCGAGTCCGAGCGCGCGGTGCGCGAGCTGTTCCGCCGCGCCGCGGAGGCCGCGCCGGCGCTGGTGTTCCTGGACGAGGTCGACGCGCTCGCCCCCCGGCGCGGCCAGTCGTCGGACTCGGGCGTCGGCGACCGGGTGGTCGCCGCGCTGCTGACCGAACTGGACGGTGTGGAGCCGCTGCGGGACGTGGTGGTGCTCGGCGCGACGAACCGGCCCGAGCTGATCGACCCGGCCCTGCTGCGGCCGGGGCGGTTGGAGCGCCTGGTGTACGTGCCGCCGCCGGACGCGGACGCGCGGGCCGCGATCCTGCGCGCGTCGGCCCGCAACACCCCGCTGGGCGACGACGTCGACCTGACCGCGCTGGCCGAGGACCTGGACGGCTACTCGGCGGCCGACTGCGCGGCGCTGGTGCGGGAGGCGGCGCTGACCGCGATGCGCGAGTCCCTGGCGGCGGCGTCGGTGACGGCGACCCACCTGGCGACCGCGCGCACGGTCGTGCGGCCCTCGCTCGACCCGGCGCAGCTGGCGTCGCTGGCCGCGTACGCCGAGGCCCGCCGGGGCTGAGCGGCCGGGCAACGCGACCAGGGCCGCGGCACCCGGCCCTACGAGCCGACCTTGCCCGCCGACGAGCCCTGGTAGTCGTTGGTGACGATGACGATGATCCCGGCGTGCGCGCTCTGGATGCCCTGGAAGCGGGGTTCGACGCGGGCCTTGATGGTGGTGCCGAGCTGCTGGGCCGCGGCTTCCTCGTCGGTGCCCGGGCGGAAGTAGACCGTGGTGGTCGGGATCTGGCCCTGGGAGTAGTTGCCGGTTTCGGCGACGTCCCAGCCGGCGCGCTTGACGTCCTCGGACGCGCGCGCGGCCAACCCGGCCATGGTGCTGTTGTTGTACACCCGCACCTGCGGCTTCGTGCCCGCCGGCGGCTGACCCGTCGCGGGCGGCGCGGTGGTGCCCGCCGTGCCCGCGGTCGGCGGCGCGCCGGTCGTGGGCGGCGCGGCGGTGGTCTGGCCGGGCGTGCCCTGCGTGGACGTGTCCTGGGCCGGACCGGAGGTCGGGGTGCCGGCGCTGGTGCCGGGCTCGCCGGTGGACGTGCCGGCGGTCGCGCTGGTGCCCGACGGGTCGGGTTGGGCGCCCTGCTGGTCGCCGCCGCCGAGGAACAGGCTGGTCACGCCGATCACCAGGGCCACCGCGGCGACGCCGAGCAGCACGATGCCCGCGGCGCGCGCGGGATGGGCGGAACCCGTGGATTCGGGGTTGGTCATCGGTTCTCTACACCCAGCCGCTTCGCCGCGCGGGCGCGTTGACGGCCCGACCTTGACTTGCGCAACCGCTTGACGAGCATGGGATCGGCGGCGACGGCGGCCTCCTTGTCGATCAACGCGTTGAGCAGCTGGTAGTACCGGGTCGCCGACATGTCGAACAGCTCCTTGATGGCCTGTTCCTTGGCGCCCGCGTACTTCCACCACTGGCGTTCGAAGGCCAGGATCTCGCGTTCCCGGTCGTTCAGGCCGTCGTCCGGCCCCTCCGCCGGCGCCAGTGCCTCTGCGGCGTCCATCTGGCTCCCTAGCCGTGTCGCGTGCGTCCCGGGCAATTACATCACGTGATCTTGGTCGTCGTCGGTTCATCGGTCGGCGCGTCTCCCCCGGCACGCCGGATAGGCTTGCGCGCATGGCAGTTCACCCGATCGTCATCGCCGGCGAGCCTGTGCTCCACCACCCGACCCGACCGGTCGAGGTGTTCGACGACGCGCTCCGCACGCTGGTCGACGACATGTACGAGACGATGGCCGCCGCGCACGGCGTCGGGCTGGCGGCGAACCAGATCGGCGTGGACCTCCGGGTGTTCGTCTACGACTGCCCGGACGACGAGGGCGTGCGGCACCGCGGCGTGGTGGTCAACCCGGTGCTGGAGACCTCGGAGGTCCCGCTCGGCATGCCCGACCCGGACGACGACTTCGAGGGCTGCCTGTCGGCGCCCGGCGAGTCCTACCCGACGGGTCGCGCGACGTGGGCCAAGGTCACCGGCGCGGACCTCGACGGCAAGCCGATCGAGGTCGAGGGCACCGGCTTCTTCGCGCGCTGCCTCCAGCACGAGACCGACCACCTCGACGGTTTCCTCTACCTCGACCGGCTGGTCGGCAGGCACAAGCGCGCCGCGCGCAAGATGCTCAAGGCCAACGACTGGGGCGTGCCGGGCCTGACCTGGGACCCGGCCGTGTCCGAGGACCCGTTCGCGGACGACGAGGACTGACCGGGCCGGCCCGATAACCGCTGGACAGGCGGGTGACGATGGCCGCATGTGGAGTCACCTCACCGCGTTCGTCGCGGCCTCGTTCCTGATCGCGCTGTCGCCCGGACCCGGCACCGCCATGGTCCTGCGCCAGTCCGTGCGGGGTCGGGGCAGCGCGCTGGCGACGGTGGCGGGCATGGAGGTCGGGGTCGCCTGTTGGGCGGTGGCCGCCGCGCTCGGGCTCTCGGTGCTGCTCACCGCGTCGGAGGTCGCCTACCACGCGCTGCGGATCGCGGGCGCGCTGTTCCTGGTCTACCTGGGCGTGAAGGCGTTCCTGTCCGCGTCCCGGCCGCCCTCGGTCGAGCCGCCGACGAGCGCGGCGTTCCGGTCCGGGCTCGTGGTGAACCTGGCCAACCCGAAGCTCGGCGTGTTCGCGGTGTCGTTCCTGCCGCAGTTCCTGCCCGTCGACGCGGGCAAGGGCGTGCTGGTGGTGTTCGCACTGGTCTGGGTGGCCGTCGACACGGCCTGGTACCTGGTGCTGGTGACGCTGCTAGACCGGATCCGCGGCGTGCTCTCCCGGTCGGGGGTCCGGCGCGCCCTGGAGCGCGTCTCCGGCGGCGTCCTCGTCGCGCTGGGGCTTCGGCTGGTGCTCGACGCACGCTGACCGCCGCCAGGGCAGCTCCGGCAGCCCGACCAGGTCGACGTGGGTCGCGCACCCGAGGAGCGCGTCGTAGCCGCCGGCCAGCACGTGCGCCCGCAGCCGGAGCACCTGGCCGGTCGTCGGCAGGTCGCCGACCAGCAGGAACGGCAGCAGCAGGCGCCAGGTGCCGACGACGGCGACCCGGCGGCGGTGCGGTGCGCGCAACGTCGCGCGGGCCACCCGGAGCGCGTGCTCGCCGCCGGTCATCGACCGCGGGTGCCCCTCGTGGTCCCACGACCAGCGCAGCTCGTCGGCCAGCGCGCAGCGCACGCAGTCGACCGGACCGGTGCCCAACTCCTCGCCGCACTGGGAGCACGAGGTCAGCGCCATCGCCCAGTCCGTGCAGGTCCACGGGTGGCAGCCGACCTCGTCGGCCAGCACCAGCTCGGCCAGTTCGCGCTCGCCCGCGCCGCCCTCGGCGAGCTGTTCGGCGGCCAGCAGCTCCTGCCAGTCGACCAGCCAGCGCTGGTCCACCAGTTCGGCGCAGAACCGGCAGCCGGGGTAGCCGCGCCCGCCGAGGTCGCCGCACGACGGGCAGGGCGCGACGGCGGCCGGGCGGGTCACGCGCCGCGCGCCCGGCGGGAACGGCCGGTGATCAGCCACGCGGGCACGGTAGCCCGAAACGGGGCCGCTTGGCATCCGCTCCTTGGCATCGGAACCGGGGCGTGGCTAGGGTCAGCGACCGGGGACACCCCGAACTGACAACTCAACACACGCGGGAGCTCGCGCCGGAGCGGGCTGAGAGGGTGGCTGAGCGCGCCACCGACCGCCGGAACCTGACCGGGTAATGCCGGCGTAGGGAGGAATGTCGTGACGGCACTTGACGACCGTTCGGTGCGGCCCAACATCACCACGGGACCGCTCTCCGGCTCGCGGAAGGTCTACCGGGAGGTGGGCGACCTGCGGGTGCCCGTCCGCCGGGTGGAGCTGACGAACGGCGAGCACGTCGACCTGTACGACACTTCCGGTCCGTACACCGATGCGGACGCGACCATCGACGTCCACAGTGGACTTCCCAGGCTTCGGGAGACCTGGGCGAAGGACCCGGTCGGCGGCGCGGTGACGCAGCTCGCGTACGCCAAGGCCGGGATCGTCACCCCCGAGATGGCGTTCGTCGCCGCGCGCGAGGGCATGAGCCCGGAGTTCGTGCGCGACGAGGTCGCGATCGGCCGGGCGGTGATCCCGCTCAACCGCAACCACCCCGAGGCCGAGCCGATGATCATCGGCAAGAAGTTCCTCGTGAAGATCAACGCGAACATCGGCAACTCCGCCGTGTCCTCCTCCATCGAGGACGAGGTGGAGAAGATGGTGTGGGCGTCCCGCTGGGGCGCGGACACCATCATGGACCTGTCGACCGGCAGGCGGATCCACGAGACGCGCGAGTGGATCCTGCGCAACTCGCCGGTGCCGATCGGGACGGTGCCGATCTACCAGGCGCTGGAGAAGGTGAACGGCGACCCGGCGGCGCTGTCCTGGGAGGTCTACCGGGACACCGTGGTCGAGCAGGCCGAGCAGGGCGTCGACTACATGACGGTGCACGCGGGCGTGCTGCTGCGGTACGTGCCGCTGACCGCGAAGCGCGTCACGGGCATCGTGTCGCGCGGCGGGTCGATCATGGCCGCGTGGTGCCTCGCGCACCACAAGGAGAGCTTCCTCTACACGCACTTCGAGGAGCTGTGCGACATCCTGCGGACCTACGACGTGACGTTCTCGCTGGGCGACGGGCTGCGGCCGGGTTCCATCGCGGACGCCAACGACGAGGCCCAGTTCGCCGAGCTGCGCACGCTGGGCGAGCTGACCCACGTGGCCCGCGCGAAGGACGTGCAGGTGATGATCGAGGGACCGGGTCACGTGCCGATGCACAAGATCGCGGAGAACGTGCGGCTGGAGGAGGAGTGGTGCGGCGAGGCGCCGTTCTACACCCTCGGGCCGCTGGCGACCGACGTGGCGCCGGCCTACGACCACATCACCTCGGCGATCGGCGCGGCGCAGATCGGCTGGCTCGGCACCGCGATGCTCTGCTACGTGACCCCGAAGGAACACCTCGGCCTGCCGAACCGGGACGACGTGAAGACCGGCGTGATCACCTACAAGATCGCGGCGCACTCGGCGGACCTGGCCAAGGGACACCCCGGCGTGCAGGACTGGGACGACGCGCTGTCCAAGGCGCGCTTCGAGTTCCGGTGGGAGGACCAGTTCAACCTCTCGCTGGACCCGGACACCGCGCGCTCGTTCCACGACGAGACGCTGCCCGCCCAACCGGCCAAGACGGCGCACTTCTGCTCGATGTGCGGGCCGAAGTTCTGCTCGATGAAGATCACCCAGGACGTGCGGCGCTACGCCGAGGAGCACGGTCTGTCCACAGTGGACGCCATCGAGGCGGGCATGTCGGCGAAGTCCGACGAGTTCGCCGAGCAGGGCAACAAGGTCTACCTGCCGGTGGTCGGTCAGGAGGTGCTCGACCGATGACGGTCGCCCCACCCAAGGTCCTCACCATCGCCGGGTCCGACTCCGGCGGTGGTGCGGGCCTCCAGGCCGACCTGCGCGCGCTGTTCGCGTGCGGGGTGCACGGGATGACCGCGGTCACCGCGGTGACGGTGCAGAACTCGCTGGGTGTGACCGGGTTCACCGAGATCCCGCCGGACGTGGTGGCCGCGCAGATCGTCGCGGTCGCCTCGGACATCGGGGTGGACGCGGCGAAGACGGGCATGCTCGCGTCGGCGGCCATCATCGAGGCGGTCGCGGCGGCGTGCGACGAGGTCCACATCGGACGGACGATCCCGTTCGTGGTGGACCCGGTCGCGGCGTCGATGCACGGTCAGCAGCTGCTGGCCGACGACGCGCTGGACGCGTTGCGCACCGAGCTGTTCCCGCGCGCGACGCTGGTGACGCCGAACCTGGACGAGGTGCGGCTGATCACCGGCATCGAGGTGGCCGACCGGCGGGACCAGTACCGGGCGGCCGAGGCGCTGCACGCGATGGGCCCGGCGTGGGCGCTGGTCAAGGGCGGTCACCTGTGGAGCGACCCGGAGTGCGTCGACCTGCTCTACGACGGCGACCGGTTCCACGAGTTCCCCGGACCGCGCTACGACGTGAAGCACACCCACGGCAGCGGCGACACCCTGGCGTCGGCGATCTGCTCCCGGTTGGCGCGCGGCGAGGACGTGCCGACGGCGGTCGCCTACGGCAAGTCCTTCATCGTCCGCTCGGTGGCCGCGGCCTACCCGCTGGGTGCGGGCGTGGGCCCGGTCTCCCCGCTCTGGCGGCTGCCCGCCGAATGACCGCGCGTCCCGCGCCCGGGGAACCGGGCGCGGGGTCCGGGCGCGGTCAGCCCGCTTCGCCCACCAGGACCTCCAGGGCGGGGAGGGCGTTGACGAGGGCGTCCCGGTGTTCCGGGGTCAGGTCCTCGATGCGGCGCTGGAGTTCCTGGACGCGCGCCGAGCGGACGCCGGACACCATCGTCTCGCCCTCGGGTGTCGGTGTCGCGAGCCAGGCCCGGCCGTCCTGGGGGTCGGGTTCGCGCTTGACGTAGCCCGCCTCCACCAGCGCCGCGACGATGCGGGACAGGGTGGGCGGCGCGACGCCCTCCTTGTTCGCGAGGTCGCCCAACCGCATCGGGCCGCACCGCGCCAACGTGGCCAGCGCGCTCACCGCGCCCGGGCCGAGGCCCGGCGAACCGGTCCGGCGCAGCAGTCGGGAAAGCCTGCCGATGGCGAGGTAGAGCCGCGCGGTGGCGTCCTCGACGGGGTCGGCCGTCACGGCATGTCCTCCTCGGGCGGGGTGGGTGGTTCAGCATCCATCATGCCGTGCCGCCCGACCACCGCCCGTCGGGTGATCGCCGTTTCAGCCGTCGGACACCGGTGACGAGGCCTGCGCCCAGAACCGCTTGGGTATCCGGCCCGCGAGTTTGGCCAGGCGACCGGCCTCCACGCCGGCGCGCATCGCGGCCGCCATCCGCTCCGGGTCCTGGGCCCGCGTCACGGCCGTCGCCAGCAACACCGCGGCACAGCCGAGTTCCATGGCCAACGCGGCGTCCGACGCCGTGCCGACGCCCGCGTCCAGCACCACCGGCACCCCGGCCCGCGCCACGATCAGCTCGATGTTGTGCGGGTTGCGGATGCCGAGCCCGGTGCCGATGGGCGAGCCGAGCGGCATCACCGCGGCGCAGCCGAGGTCTTCGAGCCGGCGGGCCAGCACCGGGTCGTCGTTGGTGTAGGGCAGCACCACGAAACCGTCGTCCACCAGGCGTTCCGCCGCGTCGAGCAGTTCGACGGGGTCGGGCAGCAGCGTGCGGTCGTCGTGCACCACCTCGAGCTTGACCCAGTCGGTCTCCAGCGCCTCGCGCGCCAACCACGCGGTCAGCACGGCCTCGGCGGCGGTCCGGCAGCCCGCGGTGTTCGGCAGGGCCGCGATGCCCAGGCGCCGCAACAGCTCCAGCACGCCCGTGCCGCCGCCCGCGTCCATCCGGCGCAGCGCGACGGTGGTCAACTCGGTGCCGGACGCGACGAGCGCCCGCTCCAGCACGGACAGGTTCGCCGCGCCGCCGGTGCCCATCACCAGCCGCGACCCGAACTCCCGTCCGGCGATCACCAAGGGGTCGTCCACGTCCTCAGCCTCCCTGCACCGCGGTCAGCACCTCGACGGCCGCGCCGGCGGGCACCGGTGTCGCGGCCCACGCGGCGCGCGGCACGACCTCGCCGTCCAGCGCCACCGCCACCCCCGTCGCGGGCGCGCCCAGCAGTTCGAGCACGGTGGTCACGGTCGCCCCGTCGGGCAACTCCCGCTCCCGGCCGTTGACCTTCGCCGTCAGCAACGCGGTCCTCCTTCGCGGAGCAGGGTGAGCACGCGCTCGGCCGTGACCGGCGCGAGCAGCAGACCGTTGCGGTGGTGGCCGGTCGCGGCGAGCACCCCGGGCTCCAGCCATCGGATGACCGGCGCGTTGTCGGGACTCCCGGCCCGGAACCCGGCGGCGGTCTCGACGACCGCGTACTCCGCGACACCGGGCCACACCACCTCCGCGTCGCGCAGCAGCGTCAACACCCCGCCGGCCGTGGCGGCCCCGTCGAACCCGGCCTCGTACTGCGTGGCGCCGAGCACCAACCCGCCCGCGCGGGGCACCAGGTAGAGGGGCCGGCCCTCGACGTGGGCACGCAGGGTGTGCGCCGGCGGCGGCAGCGCGCCGGGCCGGGCGGCCAGCCGGACGATCTCGCCTTTGAGGGGACGGATCACGTTGCGCAGCAAGGGGTGCAGCCCACCGCTCCAGGCACCGGCGGCGATCACCGTGACGTCGGGTGTCGGGAGATCGGGACCGGCGGACCGGGAGGGGCGGCGCGCGCGGTCGGACCCGGGTGCCGGGGCGTCGACGGGTTCGGGGGCGTGCCGGACGCCGCGGGCCGGGCCGTTCGACGTCCCCGGTCCGGCGGATCGGGCCGGGGCCTCGGGTGCGTCCGCCTCGGAGGAGGTCGCGGGATCGGGGGTGTCGGGCTCGAAGCGCACGCCGTGCGCGGTGCACGCGTCGCGCAAAGCGCGCAGCAGCACCCTGTTGTCCACCGACACGTCGCCCGGCACCGACAGTCCACTTCGGACCGAACGGCCGAAGCCCGGTTCGCGGGCGCGGAGTTCGCGGCCGGTCAGGCGTTCCGCGGCGCGGCCGCGCGCGGTCAGGTAGGAGCGCAGCTGGTCGAGCACCTCGACGTCGGCCGAGTCCACCGCCACCGCCAGGGTGCCGCGGTCGCTCAGCGGAACGCCCAGGTCGCGGGCGAAGTCCGGCCAGCGGGTCAGGGACTCGACGCCCAGGTCGAGCACGTCCTCCTCGCCGGGCCAGGCCTCGGTGATCGGCGCGAGCATGCCGCCCGCGACCCACGAGCCGCCGTGCGGCGAGGGCCGGTCGACCACCGTCACGGCGAACCCGGCACGCGCGGCGAACCAGGCCACCGACAACCCGATGACCCCGCCGCCGATCACTCGGACACCCACAGCACTCACGCTCCCTGCGCCGGCATGACCCGGATCAGGTTCGACGGTCGGAGCGAACCACGCTCCCTCTCAGCCCGGTGTTCTCCAGGCTCCCGTGCGGACCGGTTCCACCGTAGCGCACGCCACGAGCCGGCGGTTACCGTGCGGCCCGTGCCAGGACTCGACGCCACCACGACCAGAACCCGCCTCGCCGACGCCCGGCTCTACCTCTGCACCGCCGACCGACCGGACCTCGCCGAGTTCGCCGACGCCGCGCTGGCCGGCGGGGTCGACGTGATCCAGTTGCGGCACAAGGGGATCGAGGCCAGGCAGGAGATCGCCGCGCTGGAGGTGCTCGCCGAGGCGTGCGCGCGGCACGGCGCGCTGCTGGCGGTGAACGACCGCGCGGACGTGGCGCTCGCGGTGGACGCCGACGTGCTGCACCTGGGCCAGGACGACCTGCCGGTGCCGCTCGCCCGCCGGGTGCTGGGCGAGCGCGTGGTGATCGGCCGCTCGACGCACGACGTGGCGCAGGCCCGCGCGGCGGCCGCGGAACCGGGCGTCGACTACTTCTGCACCGGGCCGTGCTGGCCGACGCCGACCAAGCCGGGTCGGCCCGCGCCGGGGTTGGACCTGGTCCGCGCCACCGCCGGCACCACCGACCGGCCGTGGTTCGCGATCGGCGGGATCGACCGGGAGCGGCTGCCCGAGGTGCTGGCGGCGGGCGCGACGCGGGTGGTCGTGGTGCGCGCGATCACCGAGGCCGAGGACCCCCGGGCCGCGGCCGCCTGGTTGAAACTTCAACTAAGGGGCGTACAGTCGTCCTCGTGATGCCTGTGCTGTACCTGGGCCACGGGGCTCCCCCGCTGGCCGACGACGAGCGGTGGACCGGCGAGCTGGCGGCCTGGTCCGCGGCGCTGCCGCGCCCGGAGTCGATCCTGGTCGTGTCCGCGCACTGGGAGAACGACCCGCTGACCCTGGGCGCGACCCGCACCGTGCCGCTGACCTACGACTTCCGGGGCTTCCCGCAGCGGTTCTACGACGTGACCTACACCGCGCCCGGCGCGCCCGACCTGGCCGCCGACGTGGCGAAGCTGGTCGCCGAGCCGGTCGCGCACGACGAGGACCGCGGCCTCGACCACGGCGCCTACGTGCCACTGAAGGAGATGTACCCGGACGCCGACGTCCCGGTGCTCCAGATGTCGATGCCGACGCTCGACCCGCGCCGGCTGTTCGAGATCGGCCGCCGGCTGAAGCCGTTGCGGGACCAGGGAGTCCTGGTCGTCGGCTCGGGGTTCATGACGCACAACCTGAGCTGCGTCGACCTGGGCCGAGCCCCCGACCACCTGCCGCCCTCGTGGTCGGCGGAGTTCGACGACTGGGCCGGCCGCGCGCTCGCCGCGGGCGACGTGGACTCTCTGCTCGACTTCGCGCACAAGGCGCCGGCGGCCGGTATCGCGCACCCGCGCACCGAGCACCTCGCGCCGCTGTTCGTGGCGCTGGGCGCGAGCGCCGACCGGGACGCGCCGACGACGACCGTCGACGGCTTCTGGTACGGGCTGTCCAAGCGGTCCGTGCAGTTCGACTGACGGGGAGGGGACACCCCCGGGCCGAGGGGGAGAGTTCGGGTGCCGGCCCGAGGGGTGTCCTTTTCCAACCGGGTGCGCGGTCCGCAGGGGTGGTCGACCGCGCTCCGCCGTGCGTCAGCCCGTGGTGAGCCTCAGGTTGTACGCGCTGAGGATCTCGCCCACCGGCTGGAAGTACGTGGTGCCGCCCGACGAGCAGTTGCCCGAACCGCCGGACGTGACGCCCTGGGCCTGGCCGAAGCCGGTGCCCGCCACCCACGAGCCGCCCGAGTCGCCCGGCTCGGCGCACGCGTTCGTGCGGGTGAGGCCGGACACCGAGCCCTGCGGGTAGTTCACCGTGGAGTTCTTCTGCTGCACGGTGCCGCAGCGCCAGTTCGTGGTGGAGCCGGAGCGGCAGATCGACGCGCCGACCGCGGCCTCGGTGGAGCCCTTGATGATCACGTTGGTGCCGTTGTAGCGGTTGACCCACGGCTGGGACGTCCAGCTCGAGTTCGTCGCGACCCAGGAGTAGTCGTTGCCCGGGAAGGACGAGCCGCGGAACGTGCCCTGCGCCGCGCGGTTGAAGCCCGTGGTGGTGTTGCCGGACTTGCCGCAGTGGCCCGCCGAGACGAACCCGCCGGTGACCGCGAAGCCGATCGAGCAGCGGCTGCCGCTGCCGATGTAGTACGCGTCACCGCCCCTGGTGTCGTACAGCGGGGTGGGCGACTCGGTGACCTCGACCACGGTGACCGCCGGGCTGAGCGCCTTCGCCGCGCTCAGGAACTTCTCCGCCGCCGCGTCCCGGGTCGACCGGTCGACCTCCACGACGACCTTGTTGCCCTCGTCGTCGACCCGCCACCCGGTGATGGACAGCGGAGCCGTCAGCGCGTCGAGGACGTTCTTCGTTCCGGTGAGCTGCCGGGCCGAGTAGGCCTGGACCTTCACGTCGGCGCCCGCCGCCAGGGCCGCGTTGGTCTTCGCCGGGTCGGTCACGCCGACCGTCAGCCGGCCCGTGGACCGGTCGATCCAGGCGCCCGCGAACGCGTCGCCGACGGCGGCGCGGGCCTTGCTCTCGACTTCGCCCGCCCTGGCGTCGTTCGCCAGACGGACGCGTGCCTGATCGGCGTTCAGGCC
This sequence comes from Actinosynnema sp. NPDC020468, assembly GCF_040642015.1. NCBI lineage: Bacteria > Bacillati > Actinomycetota > Actinomycetes > Pseudonocardiales > Pseudonocardiaceae > Actinosynnema > Actinosynnema sp. NPDC020468. The sequence goes on along the minus strand of NZ_JBFAEO010000033.1, from coordinate 72,474 downwards.
GAGGTCGCGTTGCACCGCTTGGAGCAACTCGGCCGGGTAGCTCTCCGTGTTGGATCCCACCGTCGCATCGGGGGCGGCGGGGTCCGCGATCGCCGGTACGCTGAGAGTCGAAGCCGCGCCGGTGGTGAGCAGGACAGCCACCGCGAGGCGGACCGCACTCGTGCGGTTCATATGGACGTCTCCCTCATCTTCGGGTGCAGGGAACCCGAGAGGCTGGTTGCAGGGACCTCTCTCGGGGGCTCTAGGGGGACGGGTGGTGGGGCGGCGGCAGGGGTCGCCCCACCCCTTTTTTTCTTCCCCGTCGCAAAAGGCCCGAATGGGGCGGGAAGCGTCCGCGCGTCCGCCATCGGCGCTCCCCTTTCCGCGGTCACTACCGACCGGTATTCGCCCGTTCGAGCGACGTTATCAGCCTGTTACCTATAACGGCTCAGGCCATCCGGGGCTGAAGTGTGTCACAGACCACGCCGGCTTGACTGCGCTGTGTAGCAGTTGACAGTTAACTCTCACTCAAGGTAGTTACTCGATCACCGATTTGGGGTGATTTGCCAGAAGTAAGGGTTCCGGGCGTGCGCGTAGCCCGACTGTGAAAAGTCTTGGTCTTACCGGGTGACAACGAGAGACATTCCGTAGCCGCTTCGGGTCCCCGATGACTCGATGAGCGGCACCGGATCATGGAGTCCATGGACCTCGTGACCCTCGCCGACATCCGCGCGGCCGCCGCCGTGATCCGACCCGCCGCCGTGCGGACCCCGCTCCTCCGGTTCGCCGACGGGTTGTCGGTGAAGCCCGAATCGCTGCAACCCGTGGGCGCGTTCAAGATCCGGGGCGCCCTGAACGCGATCGCGCGACTGCCCGAGGACGTCCGGGCCCGAGGCGTGGTGGCGTACTCGAGCGGCAACCACGCGCAAGCGGTCGCCTACGCAGCGAAACTTTTTCGCATTCAGGCGACGATCGTGGTGCCCGAAAACGCCCCTGTGATCAAAGTCACGGCCACCCGCGCGTACGGAGCGAGGGTCGAGCTTGTGCCCATGGCGGAGCGCGAGTCGCGGGCGGCCGAGCTCGTGGCCGAAACCGGGGCGGCGCTCATCCCGCCGTTCGACCACCCGGACGTGATCGCCGGGCAGGGCACCGTCGGCCTCGAGATCGCCGAGGACTTCCCCGAGGTCGGCACCGTGCTGGTGCCGGTGAGCGGCGGCGGGCTGATCTCGGGCGTGGCGACGGCGGTGAAGGCGCTCGCGCCGGGCGCCAGGGTGATCGGCGTGGAGCCGGAACTGGCCGCGGACGCCGCCGAGTCGTTCCGGACCGGCGCCGTCGTGTCCTGGCCCGCCGAGGACCGCGCGCGGACCTCCGCCGACGGGCTGCGCGCCGTGCTGTCGGACCTGACCTTCGCCCACATCCGCGCCCGCGTGGACGACGTGGTGACGGTGACGGAGGAGGAGATCGCCGACGCGGTCCGGGCGCTGGCCCGGCAGACCCGGATCATCGCCGAACCCTCGGGCGCGGTGGCCGTCGCCGCGTGGCTCAGGCTGCGCTCGCCGGCCTCCGTCGCGGTCGTCTCCGGCGGCAACGTGGACCCGGACGTCCTCGCCGCGCTCCTCTAGCGCGCCGCCCGGTGGGCGGGCGGGCCGTCCACCGGGCAGCTGTGGGGCGGAGCCGGTTGAGACGGGGAGAGCACCCCGTTGTCGGTACCGAGGGCGAGCAGACCGCCCGCGGCCGAGGCGACGGCGCACACCAGCAGCGCGGTCTGCCAGCCGGCGGTGAGGGCGGCCGGGTCGGTGTAGGCGGACCCGGTCAACCCCGCCACGGCCGGGAGCACGGCGACCGCGACCAGGCTGCCGGTCCGGGCCACCGCGTTGTTGACCCCGGAGGCGACGCCCGCGAACCGGTCGGGCGCGGCGGCGAGCACGGTGGCCGTGACCGGCGCGACCACCAGCGCCAACCCGGCGCCGAACACCGTCACGCCCGGCAGCACGCCGGTCAGGTAGGACGCGCCCGGCTCGGCGCCGCGCAGCAGCAGCATGCCGACGCCGACGACCACAGGTCCGATGACCAGCTGGGCCCGTGGGCCGACCTTCTGGGCGAGCCGACCCGACCGGGCACTGGCCAGGAGCATGATCACCGTGATCGGCAGCCCGGCGAGGCCGGCCAGGGTGGGCGGGTAGCCCAGCGACACCTGGAGTTGCAGCACCATCAGCACCAGCACGCCGCCCAGCGCCGCGTACATCAGGAACGTCAGGGCGTTGGCCAGCACGAACGTCCGGTTCCGGAACAGCACGGGCGGCACCAGCGGGTCCCGCCCGCGCCGTTGCACGACGACGAACGCGACCAGCGCGGCGACCCCGGTGACCCCGGCCGCGACGACGAGCGCGTCGAGCCCGCGACCCGGCGCCTCGACCAGCGCGGCGGTCACCCCGGCCAGACCCAGTGCTCCGAGGACTGACTCCCCGATGTTGGGGTGACCGGTCACCTGCTCGTCGCGCGACTCCGGCACGTGCCGCCGGGCGAGCCACACGCAGAGGACCGCCACCGGCAGGTTCACCAGGAACGCGAGCCGCCACGACCAGGCCTGCACGAGCAGTCCTCCGAGCAGCGGCCCGACTGCGGCGGCCACGCCGGTGAGCCCGGACCACGCCCCGATCGCCCGCGCCCGGTCCTCGCGGGCGAACGCCGACTGGAGGATCGCGAGCGACCCCGGCGTGAGCAGCGCGCCGCCCACGCCCTGAAGCACCCGTGCCGCGACCAGCAGTTCCGTGGTCGGCGCCAGCCCGCACAGCAGCGAGGCCGCGCCGAACCAGATCACCCCGAAGGTGAACACCCGCCGCCTGCCGTACCGGTCGCCGAGCGACCCGGCCACCAGGATCAGCGAGGCGAGCGCCAGCAGGTACCCGTCGAGGATCCACTGGAGCCCGGACACCGAGGCGCCGAGCTCGACGCCGATCCGCGGCAGCGCCACGTTGACGATCGTGCTGTCCAGCATCGCCATGCCGGACCCGAGGATGGTCGTGGCCAGCACGAACCGGGCCTGCGCCGTACCCCACCCGACCGTGTCCGCCATGGGGCACATCCTCGTCCACCCGGCAGCCGACCACCATCTCCCCGCGGGCCCGCGCCCTTCCGCGGGGCCGCGTCGGCAGGTCGTGGCCGATTTCCGTCGATCACGCTCTTCGATCGACGGAAATCAGTCGCGACCTGCCGACTTCCAGGCGGCCACGCCGACCTGCCGGAGGCAGGTCAATCGGACACAGGCCGGTTCAGCGTCGCCACGAACTTGTAGCGGTCGCCGCGGTAGACCGAGCGCACCCACTCGACCGGGTTGCCCTCCGTGTCGAACGAGTGACGGGACAGCAGCAGCATCGGCAGCCCGATGTCCGCACCCAGCAACTCGGCCTCCTCGGGCGAGGCCAGCGCGGTCTCAATAGTCTCCTCGGCGTGGCCCATCTCCACGCCGAAGCGCTCCTTGAGCACCTGGTACAGCGAGGCACCAGGAGCCAGGTAGCGACGCAGGCCTCTGAATCGACCCAGTGCGAGGTGGGTCGTCTCGATCGCCATCGGCTCGCCGTCGGCCAACCGCAGCCGGTGCAGGCGCAACACCTTCGCGCCGGCACGAACACCGAGCAGTCGGGCCAGTTCCGCCTCGGCGGGCTGTTCCGACGCCTCGATCAGCCGCGACGACGGCTGCCTGCCCTGAGCCCGCATGTCCTCTGTGTACGAGGACAGTTGAAGCCGTTGTGCCACTTTGGGTTCCGCCGCGAAGGTGCCCTTGCCCTGCACCCGCAGCAACCTGCCCTCGACGGTCAACTCGGCCAACGCCTGCCTGACCGTCGTGCGCGAGACGTCGAACTCCGCCGCCAACGACCTCTCGGTCGGTATCGGCGAACCCGGCGGCAACGCGCGCAGCAGGTCGAGCAGGTGGCGCTTGAGTCCCCAGTACTTCGGCTCGCGCTGTGCGCGCGACCTGGCGTCCAAGCCGCTCCCAGGGCTCGTATCCAGCATGCCTTCCTCCTCGACCTTGCCAGCGCTCCCAGACACAGGATGCCTTGTCCACGTCGGAACGTGGACTCGAACCCCCGACAAGACCGACGAAAATTGATCCGATGACTTTGCAACGGTCCAGCAACGTCCTTGACATGCCCTGTGGCGAGGCACACTCTAGGCCGCATTGGTCTACACCACTCAGGGCGTCCGGTCGCTGGGACCGGGCATTGGGAAAGGGCGCACAACGTGAAGGGCTGGAGAGGACTGGCCGTCGGTGCCGCCGCAGTCGCGGTGGCCGTGGCCGGATGTGGCACGAGCACGCCGAGCAGCGACAGCGGCAAGTCCGGCGAACCCAAGACGCTGACGGTCTGGTTGATGGACGGTTCCGCGCCGACCACCTTGACCGACGCGCTGAACAAGGAGTTCCAGGACACGCACGCCGGCGTCACCGTCAAGTACGAGGTCCAGAAGTGGAACGGCATCCAGGAGAAGCTGACCACCGCTCTGACCAGCAACACCCCGCCGGACGTGATCGAGCTGGGCAACACCCAGACGGCGAAGTTCGCGGCCGAGCAGACGCTGCTCGACCTGAGCGGTGACGTGTCCTCCCTCAACGGCGACCAGTGGCTCTCGGGCCTCAAGGACTCGCTGACCTGGGACGGCAAGCAGTACGGCGTTCCGTTCTACGCCGCCAACCGCACGGTCCTGTACCGCACGGACATGTTCCAGGCCGCGGGCATCACCGCCGCTCCCACCTCGCGTGACGAGTGGCTGGCCGCGATCGAGAAGCTGAAGGCCGCGAACGCGTCCGACCCGGAGTTCCAGGCGCTGTACCTGCCTGGTCAGTCCTGGTACACCCTGCTGTCCTTCATCTGGGACGAGGGTGGCGACGTCGCCAAGGCGCAGGGCTCCGCGTGGGCCGGCTCGCTGAACACCCCGCAGGCCAAGGCCGGCGTCGACTTCTACAAGAAGCTCGTCGACGCGTCCGCCACCAAGGCTCCGAAGGACGTCGACGAGGCGACCCCGCAGCAGTCCGAGGTGTACGGCAAGGGCCACGTCGCGATGATGATCGGTCTCCCCTGGGAGGTCGGCACCGCCGCGAAGGCCGACCCGACGCTGAAGGACAAGACCGGCGCGTTCCCGATCCCGTCGAAGACCGCCGGCAAGACCGCGCCGGTGTTCCTCGGTGGCTCGAACCTCGCCGTGCCGGCCGGCTCCAAGAACCAGGACCTGGCCAAGGAGTACCTGAAGCTGCTGTCCTCCAAGAAGTACCAGGACCAGCTGGCCGAGGGCGGCTCCGTCCCCGGCACGTCGACCGACACCGCCAAGCTGGCCACCACGCCCGTCGGCAAGGCGCTCGCCGCCTCCGCCCCCAACGGCAAGGTCACCCCGACCACGCCCGCCTGGGCCGCCGTCGAGTCCGGCCAGAACCCGCTGAAGGACATGCTGACCGCGTACCTGACCGGTGCGAAGTCGCTCGACCAGGCGACCGGTGACGCCAACACGGCCCTGTCGAAGCTCCTGGCAGGCTGACGAAAGCAATGACGGCCGTGAACACGACCGACAGCGCGGTGCCGGCGAGGCGTTCCTCGTCGGCACCGCGCCGTGCCGCACCGGACGGCGCCCGTCGCCGTCGGGGCAGCGCCTTCGACCGGTTGCTGCCCTACCTGCTGCTGGCCCCAGCGGTCATCTCGATCCTGTGGTTGATCGGCTGGCCCGTGCTCTCCGTGCTGGTGACCAGCTTCCGCAAGCTCAACCTCAAGGAGCTCACGCGCGGCGAGGTCGTGTGGGTCGGCTTCGACAACTACGCGCAGATCCTCGGCGACTCGACGTTCTGGACCATCGCGCTCCGCACGGTGCTGTTCACCGCGTTCGTCGTGGTCGCCTCGGTCCTCGCGGGCCTGCTGATCGCGCTGCTGATGCGCCGGGTCGGCACCGCGGCGCGGATCGCGCTCCAGGTCGCGATGCTGCTGGCCTGGGCGATGCCGCTGCTCGCGGCGACCACCGTCTACCAGTGGATGTTCGACCAGCAGTACGGGATCCTGAACAAGACCCTGGTGAAGCTGGGCTTCGACTCGTTCGCCGGGCACTCGTGGTTCACCACGGGCACGTCCACGCTCGGCGTGATCGGGCTGCTGATCGTCTGGCAGGCGGTCCCGTTCCTCGCCTTCTCGCTGTACGCGGGCGCCATCGGCATCCCGAAGGACCAGTACGAGGCGGCGGGCATCGACGGCGCGTCGGCGTGGCAGACCTTCCGCGCGGTCACCTGGCCGGAGCTGAAGCCGCTGCTGCTGATGGTGACGTTCCTGTCGATGCTGTGGGACTTCAAGGTGTTCGCGCAGATCTGGGCGTTCAAGCGCGGTGGTCCGGACGGCGGCAGCACGACGCTGCCCGTCTACCAGTACCTGGAGGGCATCTCCAAGAGCCACTTCGGCGTCGCGGCCGCGATCAGCGTGGTCATGGTGGCGTTGCTGGCCCTGCTGACCGTCGCGTACCTGCGCCGGCTGGTGCGATCCCAGGAGGGTGAGCTGTGAGGCCCAAGAAGGTGGCGGCGAACGTCGCGGCGATCCTCATCGCCGTGTTCTTCGCCTTCCCGACCTACTGGATGGTGACCACGGCGCTGAAGCCGCGCATCGACCTGCTGTCGACGGGGTACGACCTGATCCCGTTCTCGTTGACGAACGTCAACTTCTCGACCGCGTGGAACAAGCCGGGCTTCCTGAACGCGCTGGGCAACAGCCTGTTCGTGTCCCTGGCCGCCGTGCTGGCCGCCCTCGTGGTGGGCCTGCTCGCGGCGGTCGCGCTTTCCCGCCTGCGCTTCCGGGGCCGCAAGGGCTTCGTGCTGCTCATGCTGATCGCGCAGATGGCGCCGTTCGAAGCGCTGCTGATCCCGATGTTCCTGATGATGCGCGACCTCGACCTGCTGGACAAGCTGCCGGCGCTCGCGCTGATCTACTTCGCGGTGACGCTGCCGTTCTGCGCGTGGACGTTGCGCGGGTTCGTCAACGGGATCCCGCTCGAGCTGGAAGAGGCGGCCATGGTCGACGGCTGCGGCCGGTGGGGCGCGTTCTGGCGCGTCACGCTGCCGCTGCTGGGCCCCGGCCTGGTCGCCACGTCGGTGTTCGCGTTCGTGACCGCGTGGAACGAGTTCCTGTTCGCGCTGTCGCTGATGAAGGACCAGACGAAGGAGACCCTGCCCGTGTGGCTGAGCGGTTTCCAGACCAACTTCGGCACCGACTGGGGTGGCGCGATGGCCGCGTCCGCCCTGTTCACCCTGCCGGTGCTGGTGTTCTTCCTGATCGTGCAGCGCAAGATGGTCGGCGGCGTGACGGCCGGCGCGGTGAAGGGGTAACCGATGTCGTTACACCGACTCGCCTCGGCCGTGCTGCTGCCCGGCTTCCACGGGACCACCGCTCCCGACTGGCTGCTGGAGCGGGTCGCCGACGGCCTCGGCGGTGTGGTGCTGTTCGGCCGCAACGTCGAGTCCGACGAGCAGGTGGCGGCGCTGTCCGCACAGCTGCGCGGCGTGCGGCCGGACGTGGTCATCGGGATCGACGAGGAGGGTGGCGACGTCACCCGCCTCGACTACGGGCGCGGCTCCGAGGTGCCGGGCAACCACGCGCTCGGCGCGGCCGACGACCCGGGGCTGACCCGGGCCGTCGCCACGTCGATCGGCGCGCGGCTGGCCGCGTGCGGGGTCTCGCTGAACCTCGCGCCCTCGGCCGACCTGGTGCTCACGCTCGAGGACCCGGTCATCGGGGTGCGGTCGTTCGGCTCCGACCCGGCGCACGCGGGCCGGCACGTGGCGGCCTACGTCGAGGGGTTGCAGGCCACCGGTGTCGCGGCGTGCGCGAAGCACTTCCCCGGCCACGGTGCGTCCACTGTGGACTCGCACGAGGCGCTGCCGGTGCTGCCCCGCACCGTCGAGGAACTCCGCGCGGTCGAGTTCGTGCCGTTCCACGCGGCGGTGCTGGCGGGCGCCCGGTCGATCATGACCGGGCACCTGGTCGTGCCCGAGTGGGGTCCGGAGCCCGCCACGCTGAACGAGGTGGCGGTGCGGGCGCTGCGCGACGAACTCGGCTTCACCGGCGCGGTGATCACCGACGGGCTGGACATGAAGGCCGTGGGCGGCGACCTGGCCGCGGGCTCGGTCAAGGCCCTGGCGGCCGGTGTCGACGCGCTGTGCCTCGGCGGCGAGCCGCTGGACGACGCGGGCCTGGAGTGGCTGGTCGAGAGCATCGTGGCGGCGGTCGGCGACGGCAGGCTGTCCCGCGAGCGGCTCGAGGAGGCGGCCCGCCGGACGGCGGCGCTCGGCACCCCGCCGAGGGTCGGCGAGGGTCGGGACGTCGCGCTCGGCCAGGAGGCCGCGCGGCGGGCGCTGGAGGTCCGCGGCGCGCTGCGGCTGTCCGGGCCGCCCGTGGTGCTCGACCTGCCGGTGGAGGCGTCCATCGCGGTGGGCGAGGTGCCGTGGGGTCTGGCGCCGTACCTGGTCGAGCTGGTGCCCGGCACCGCGGTGGCGCCGGTGGCGTCCGCCGACGAGGTGGCGGCGTTCGCGGCCGGGCGTACCGTGGTGGTCGTCACTCGGGAGGTCCACCGGTTCCCGTGGGCTCGCGATCTGCTGACCTCGTTGGTTAACATTGGTCTAGACCTAGTGCACGTCGAAACCGGCGTTCCGGGTCCCGACCTGGGCACTGCTGCCCGCGTGGACACCCATGGCGGTTCACGGGTGTGCCTGCGTGCCGCGGCAGAGCGCATCGCCGCCAGCATCTGACAGGGGTTATTGCGATGACCGACCACCAGCCCGGCAGGCACATGGCGGCCGAGATCGACCAGCAGCCCGGGATCTTCTCCGACCTGTACGACCGGCGGTCCGCGATCGCGGGCGTCGCCGACGTGATCCGGGAGCGGCAGCCGCGGTTCGTGCTGCTGGCCGCGCGCGGGTCGTCCGACCACGCGGCGCTGTACGCCAAGTACCTCACCGAGGTGCTGTTGCAGCTGCCCGCCGGGTTGGTGTCCCCGTCCACCACGACGCTCTACGGCGCCCAGCCCGACCTGCGGGATGTGCTGCTGGTCTCGGTGTCCCAGTCCGGCGGGTCGCCCGACCTGCTCGAGGTGACGCAGTCGGCGCGGGCCCGCGGCGCGCTGACCGTGGCGGTGACCAACACCTCGGACTCGCCGCTCAACGGCGCGGCCGAGCTGTCGGTGGACGTCGGCGCGGGCCTGGAGAAGGCCGTGGCGGCGACCAAGACGTACTCCGCGACGCTGCTGGCGCTGTACCTGCTGGTCGACGCGATCCGCGGCGGCGACGGAGCGGCGGCGGCCTCGCTGGGCGCGCTCGCGCAGTCCACTTTGGACGCCTCCGAGGAGGCGGTGGCCGACGCCGTGCAGCGGTACCGGTTCGTGGACCGGGTGCTGACCACCGGCCGCGGCTACTCGCTGCCGTCGGCGCTGGAGTCGGCGCTGAAGCTCGCCGAGACCTCGTACCTGGCCGCGCGCGCGTACAGCGGCGCGGACCTGCTGCACGGCCCGGTGGCGGCCGTGGACGGCGAGACCGCCGTGCTGGCGGTGACGAGCAAGGGCAAGGGCGGCGACGCCCTGCACGACGTCCTGGACGTGGTCCACGGGCGCGGCGCGGACGTGGTCGCCGTGGGGTCGGCTTCGTCCGATGTGCCCGCCGCGCTCCGGATCCCGGTGGCGGAGACGGCCGAGGAGGTGGCCCCGATCCTGGAGATCCTCCCGGTCCAGCGCCTGGCGCACGGCCTGTCCCTGGCGCGCGGCGGCGACCCGGACGCCCCGCGCGGCCTGAAGAAGGTCACCCAGACCCGCTGACCAGGACTTCGAGGGGGGCGGTGGCCGCGGCGGCCACCGCCCCTTTCGCGTGCCCGGGGGTCTTGGGGGCACGCCGGGCGTGGCGGCGTTCGTGGGCGGGAGGCGAACACGGACGTCGCGGACCGCGCGGTCCGGCACGAAGCGGCGGCGCGGAACCCCGAACCGTCCGCCGGGCTCTCGAGGCCTTCGCCCGAAAGGCGAACGCGCGTGTCGGGGTGGTCCGGTTTCCCGGAGCACCGCGACACGCGCGTTCGGCGCTCGGCGGGCGGGTTCGCCGAGCGGGTGCCCGTGCCGAGGGCTCGTGGGGCCTGGGTGGAGGACTCGCGCGGGCATTCGCGAGTCCTCCGGCCGGGTGCCACGAGCCCTCGGGCGGGGTCAGGCGACCGTGGCGGCTTCCAGCGGCCGGCGGGCGTCCTGGTCGGCGTCGTAGACGACCTCGCCGTCGACCCACACCCGGCGGGGGCGCAGGTCGTCGGTCCACCAGACCAGGTCGGCCACGGCGCCCGGCGCCAGGCGGCCCAGGGTCGGCTCGCCGATCACGTCGGCCGGGATCACCGTCGCGGCCGACAGGGCGGCGGCCACGTCCACGCCCACCGACACGATGTTGCGCACGGCGCGGTCCAGGGTCAGCGCGCTGCCCGCGATGGTGCCCTCCGGCGAGCGCGGCACGCCGTCCTCGGTCAGCACGACGTCCGCACCGCCCAACTGGTACCGGCCCGGAGGCATGCCCGCGGCGGCCACGGCGTCCGTCACGAGCGCGACCCGGTGCCCGGCCGCGTTGAACACGAGCCGGCACACGTCCGGACCCACGTGGGCCAGGTCGGCGATCAGGCCCAGGGTGAAGCGGTCGTCCACCAGGGCGACGCCCGGCACGCCCGGCTCGCGGTGCCCGAGCGGGCGCTGCGCGTTGAACAGGTGCGTCACCATGCGCGCGCCGGCCTCGGCCGCGGCACGGGTCTGCTCGCCGGTCGCGTCGCTGTGCCCCACGGCCACCAGCACGCCCGCCTCGGCGAGCCGGCGCACGGCCTCCAGGCCGAACGGCTGCTCGGGCGCCAGCGTCACCATGCGCAGCGAGGTGCGCAGCAGTTCGTCGGACAGCAGTTCGTCCAACTGGGCCGGTCCGGGCTCCACCATCAGCGACGGGTCGTGCACGCCCGGCCGCTTCGGCGACAGGAACGGGCCCTCCAGGTGGATGCCCAGCGGCTTCGCGCCCGATCCCTCGGGCAGCGCCGCCGCGGCGGTCAGCACGTCGCGCGCCTGGCGCACCGCCACCGGCACGGGCGCGGTGATCAGCGTCGGCAGGAACCGGGTGACCCCGGTGCGCGGGAGCGCTCTCGCGACCGCGAGCATGCCGGCGGCGTCGACCTCGGCGAAGTCGATCCCGACCGCGCCGTTGACCTGCACGTCCACCAGGCCCGCGGTGAGCAGCCCCCCGGTCAGCACCTCGGCGCCGGCGGGTGGGTCACCCGGGACGACCTCCTCGATCCGGCCCGCCCTGATGCGCACGCCGGCGGGACCGGTGATGGTGCGACCGAGCAGTGCTCGCGGAGCTGCGACAACCGTGTCCAAGGTCCCTCCTCCAAAATGGTCCAGACCATTATGGCCGCAATCAGTGCAAGACGTCACGTATAAGTTGGAAGATAACCGTACTGATTCGATTCCGGTAAATGCTCGCCAAACCGGCGGGGCCGTCCGGCGGACGCGGATCGTTGGCCCATACTTGGCGCCAGACATCCGAGGTCTACCGACGAGTCGAGGTTTCGGCGTGGCAGTGACCGACGACGCGATCCTGCGCGTCAAGGAAATGATCGTGACCGGGGAGCTGAAGCCGGGCGACCGCCTGCCGCGCGAGGCCGACCTGGCCGAGCGGCTGGGGTTGTCGCGCAACTCGCTGCGCGAGGCCGTGAAGGCGTTGTCCCTGGTCAGGGTCCTGGACGTGCGCCAGGGTGACGGCACCTACGTGTCCAGCCTGCGCGCCGACGACCTGCTGGGCGCGCTGTCGTTCGTGCTGGAGCTGCACCGGGGCGAGGAGTCCGTGCTGGAGGTGCTGGAGGTCAGGCGCATCCTGGAGCCGGCCGCGACCGCGATGGCCGCGCAGCGGGTCGGCCCGGAGGAGGTCGCCGCGCTGCGGGCGCTGTGCGACGAGGCGGAGACCACCCGGTCGGTCGAGGACCTGGTCCGGCACGACCTGGAGTTCCACCAGGCCATCGCGCGGTGCTCGGGCAACGCCTACCTCGCCCAGCTGCTGGACACGATGGCGGGCCCCACCGTCCGGGCCCGGATCTGGCGCGGCATCGCGGAGGGCGGCGCGGTGGAGCGGACGGTCTCCGAGCACCGGGCGATCGTGGACGCCCTGGCCGACCGCCAGGCCGACCTGGCCCGCTCGTGGTCGACGGTGCACGTGGCGAGCGTGGAGCACTGGCTGTCCTAGCGCGGTCCCGGCCAGTAGTCGGATGATCCGCTCGCGGATCGCGTCCGGACGCACCGGTGTCGGCGGTCCGGGCCGGACGCACGGGTGGGTGCCCGCGCGTCCGACCCGGACCGTCCACTCAGGACAGTCCGGGCTCCGTCGGCGCGCGGTACCGGTCGCCGACGCCGCCGGAGTCCGCGCCGGACACCGCGACGTAGTCGAACGCCGACAGGTGCCCGCTCCACTCGTGCACGCCGCGCACCGGCACGCCGGACTTCGCCGCGAGCAGCAGCAGGGCGAGGTTCCCGTCCACACCCGACGCGTCGAGCGGCAGCACGTGGTCGTCGTCGCCGACCGCGGGCAGGCCCTCCAGCGCCAGGATCGCGGTCCGCTCGGCCCGCGTCGGCTCGGCGCGGCGCAGGATGTCGAGGGCCTCCTCGCGGGTCAGCAGGCCGGACAGCGGCGCGAAGTCCACCAGGGCCACCACCTCCTCCGGCGACAACCCGGCCAGGAACCGCCACAGCGGCACGCCCGCCCGCCGGGCCGCCAGGTCCCACGCCGCGTTGACCACCGCCGCCAACGCCGCGTCGTCCGCGCCCGCGAGGTCGGCCCGCAGCGCGACGAGCTGGTCCGGCCGCTCCGGCGCGTGCCTGCCCACCACGTGCGGCGCGAGCGCCTGCCAGTCCACGCCCTCCGGCGCGCGCCCGTACCCGTCGGGCCCCTCGTCGGTCCGCAGCACGACCTGCTCGCCCGCCACGTCCAGCGCCACCACGCGGGCCATCAGCCGCGTCCGGGGGTGTGTCGTCGCATGACCGGTCCCTCGATTTCCCGCTCGACCGCGTCACCCGCTCGGCGGAGCGACAGCGGTTTCGGATGACCGGGAGCGACTCCGGTCGCGACGCCAGGGGTGAAGTCGTCACCAGGACGAGGGACGGTGCACCGGGTCGGGTAGCGCACCGGCCCGGCGGCTCCGAAGATCACGTCCAGGCTGGAAGAATCCTGCTCCGGCCCGCCGGCGACGGCGGTCGGCGAGGCGCGGTGGCCCGTCGTGCCGCCGGTCGCGCGGCCGGCGGGACGTGGCGAACCCGGTGTTCCGACCCGCGGGAACTGCAAGGCTGGTCCTCCTGGGAAAGTACGGACATACATCGGATGTATAGCCCGTTCCGATGTCGTCGTCCAGACCGGACGGGCCGAGTCGTCCGATGAGTGGGATGCCCGAACGAAGGAAGTCGATGAAGCGACACCGCGTGGCCCTGCTGGCCGCGGCCCTGGTCGCCACGCTCGCCGCGTCGGGTGTGGCGGGCGCGGACGACGAACGTCCCGAACCGCTGGCCGCCTCGACGCTGCCGGCGCCCGCGAGCGGGTCGTCCGAACGGATCGGCACCACCCTGGCGGCGGCGACCGGCGCGGTCACCGCGTTCGTGGAGCTGGCCACGACGCCCGCGTCCCAGGTGTTCGCCGACGAGAAGGCGGGCGGCGCGGGCGACGCGCAGGCCGCGTCCTCGGCCCGGGAGAGCCGCGCGGACACCGGCGAGGTGGCCGACAAGGTCGTGGACGTGCTGCGGGGCAAGGACGCCGGCACCCGCGAGGTGGCCAAGACGGCCAACGCGGTGCCCGGCGTGGTGGTCACCGCCGACGCGGCGAAGGTGCGCGAACTGGCCGCGCTGCCCGAGGTGAGGTCGGTGCGGCTGGCCGTGCCCAAGTCCGTGCAGAACGCGAGCGCGGTGCAGCTCACCCGGGCCGCGCGGATCTGGCGGCAGACCGGCAAGACCGGGCAGGGCCTGCGGGTCGGGATCATCGACACCGGCGTGGACTACACGCACGCGGACTTCGGCGGCACCGGCACGACGGAGGCGTTCGACGCGGTCGACCGGTCCGGGCCGTGGACGCCCACCGGCAAGGTCGTCGGCGGCTACGACTTCTCGGGCGACGAGTACGACGCGCTCGACCCGGCGCACGCCACCCCGAAGCCGGACCCGAACCCGCTGGACTGCCAGGGTCACGGCACGCACGTCGCGGGCACCGCCGCCGGGTACGGCGAGAACGCCGACGGCAGCACGTTCACCGGCGACCACACGACGCTGACCGACGCGCAGCTGGACACCATGCGGATCGGGCCGGGCACGGCGCCGGGCGCGTCGCTCTACGCGCTGAAGGTGTTCGGCTGCAAGGGTTCCACCAACCTGTCCGGCCAGGCGATGGACTGGGCGCTCGACCCGGACGGCGACGGCGACCCGTCCGACCACCTCGACGTGGTGAACATGTCGCTGGGCACCGACTACGGCGGCCAGGACGACCCGGACGGCCTGTTCGCCCGCAAGCTCGTGGAGCACGGCGTGCTGGTGGTGGCCTCGGCGGGCAACGGCGGCGACTTCTACGACGTGGGCGGCGCGCCCGGCAACACCCCCGAGGTGCTCGCGGTCGCCAACACCCGGGACGCCTACGCGCTGCTGGACGGCGCGAACGCGGAGGGGATCGGCGACCTGCCCGGCCAGTACGGCCAGAACTTCACCGCCTACCCCGCGCTGGACCTGACCCGGCCGGTGGTGACCGTGGCGGACACCGCGAACGCGGACGGCTGCGCGCCGATCACCCAGGACCTCAAGGGCAGCCTGGTGTGGCTGGAGTGGGACGAGGACGACGTGACGCGCAAGTGCGGCTCGGCGATCCGGGCCGACCACGCGCGCGACGCGGGCGCGGACGGGGTGCTGCTGTCCTCGACCGCGGACGTGTTCTCGGCGGCCATCGCGGGCAACGACGCGGTGCCGACGTTCCAGTTCACCGCGACCGCGACGGCGGCCGTGCGACCGGCGCTGGAGGCCGGGACGCTGCGGGTCCGGCTGACCGGCAAGCTGCGCAACTCGGTGCCGACGCGCAACCCCACGCTCGCGGACACCCTCACGCCGTCGTCGGCGCGCGGCGCCCGCGGTCGGGAGGCGGCGAAACCGGACGTGGCCGCGCCGGGCGACACCATCGTGTCCGCGGGCGTCGGCACCGGCAACGGCGCGCTGTCCAAGGGCGGCACCTCGATGGCCTCGCCGCACGTGGCGGGCATCGGCGCGCTGGTGCGGCAGGCGCACCCGGGGTGGACGCCCGAGGAGGTCAAGGCGGCGATCATGAACACCGCCGGCGCGGGCGTGACCTCGGGCGACGACCACGGCACCGGGCAACCCGAGGCACCGATGCGGGTCGGCGCGGGCCGGGTGGACGCGGTGGACGCGCTCGGCACCGACCTGCTGGCCATGGTCACCGACTCGCGCGGCGCCGTCGGCGTGTCGTTCGGACCGGTGGAGGTGGCGCGCAACGCGTTGCCGCACAAGGCGGTCCGGCTGGTGAACAAGTCGTCGGCCGACCGCGAGGTGACGCTGCGGTACGAGGCCGCGACCGAGGTGCCGGGCGCGGTGGTCGACGTGACGCCGGCCGCGGTGCGGGTGCCGGCGGGCGGGTCGGCCGAGGTGACCGTGACACTCCGGCTCACCGGCGGCGACCTGCGCAAGGTGGGCGACCCGACGGTGGAGCGCACCCAGAACGGGGTGGCGCGGCAGTTCCTGGCCGAGGTGTCCGGGCGGGTGCTGGTGTCCTCGGGCGCGACGGTGCTGCGGGTTCCGGTGTACGCCGCGCCGAAGCCGGTGTCGGACCTGTCGGCGGTGCTGGTGGGCGGGAAGCTGCGGTTGCGCGGCGAGGGGTTGGCGCAGGGCAGCGGGCCCGAGGCGTACCGGTCGCTGGTGTCGGTCTTCGAGTTGCAGGGCGAGAGCCCGCGGCTGCCGGACTGCTCGGACGAGGTGAAGACCGACTGCGCGGTGAACACCTCGGCCAAGGGCGGCGACCTGCGCTACGTGGGCGTGTCCTCGACCGCGCCGGTGGACGAGGCCAGGCCGCTGCTGGCGTTCGGGATCGCGACCTGGGGCGACTGGTACACCCTGGGCGTCGGCAACACGCCGGACGTGCGGATCGACACGACCGGCGACGGGCTGCCGGACTTCTCGGTGAAGGCGGCGAAGCCGACCGACCCGACCGGGAACGTGACGGCGGACGTGTGGGTCGCGGAGACGGTGCGGCTGTCCGACGGCGCGGTGGTCGACCAGCAGCCGCTGAACGGGCAGTACGGCAACGTCGACACCAACGTGATGGACACCGACGTCGTGGTGCTGCCGGTGGGCGTGGCGGCGCTGGGCCTCGACCCGACCGCGCCGTCGGCCCGGATCTCCTACACCGTCGGCACGACGGGCTCCTACCCCGCGCCGGGCAACGAGGGCGGGTACGTCGACCGGATCCCGGGCACGTTCTCGTTCGACGTGCTGCGGCCGGGCTTGTCGGTGCGGGCGGCGGGCGCGGCGGCGCTGTCGTTCGTCGGCAGGTCGGGCGTGGCGCTGGACGTGGTGCGGGACGAGGAGGCGCTGGCGCTCGACGGGCCGTCGGCGCGGTTCCTGGTGCTCCAGCACCACAACGCGTCCGGGTCGCGGGCACAGGTCGTGACGGACTGACAACCCCTTTGGACGTGCCGGTTCCGGTTTCTTGGCGGAATACTCGCTCGAATGGGCTTCTTCGTCGGTCTTGACGCGGGCGGCACGGCCACCAGGGCACTGGTGCTGGACGTCGACGGCTCACGGTTGGGCGCGGGGGTGGCGGGCGGCGCGAACCCGCACTCCCACCCGCCGGAGAAGGCCGCCGAGCACGTGGAGCAGGCCCTGCGCGCCGCGCTGGACGGGTTGGACGCGCGCAAGGTCCAGTCCGGTGTGCTGGGCATGGCGGGCACCAGTCGGATGGCCGACCCGCGGGTGTCGGTGCTGTTCGAGCAGGCCTGGGCGTCCTCGGGGTTGCGCTGCCCGATGCGCGTGATCACCGACGCGGAGGCCGCGTTCGCGTCCGGCTCCCCCGCGCCCGACGGCACCGTGCTGATCGCCGGCACCGGCTCGATCGGCGCGCGCATCGAGGACCACCGGCTGACCTCGACCACCGGCGGCGACGGCTGGCTGCTCGGCGACGAGGGTTCGGCCTACTGGCTCGGCCGCGAGGCGGTGCGCGCGACCCTGCGCGCGTTGGAGGCGGGCACCGAGAGCCCGTTGACGAAAGCCGTGCTGGGCCGGGCGAAGGCGACCACCCGGCGGCAGCTGATCGCGGCGGTCAACGCGGTCGCGCCCGTCGTCCTCGCCACCTACGCCCCGCTGGTCACCGCGAACGCGGCGGACCCGGCGGCCGACGCGATCATCTCGGCCGCGGTCGCCCACCTGACCGCGCTGGCGCTCGCGGGCCACACCCCGGGCACACCCCTGGTGCTGACCGGCAGCCTGATCCACGCCCACCCGCTGGGCGCGGCACTGCGGCGCTCCCTGGCCCGCCGGGGCCCGGGTCCGATCACCACCACCACGAACGGCGCGCCCGGCGCGGCCTGGTTGGCCGCGGTGGCCACCCTGGGCGCGCAGGCGCCGCGCCCCGCCTGAGGCGTGTCCGACACCTGATCCCGCGGCGACCCGACCGGTGCCGCGGCGGTCGCGCCTCGCGGCACCGCGCGTCCGGCTCGACCACCGGGACTCAGGACGGCGCGGACTCGCGGGGGTGCCGCAGACCGGGGTGGTCCGCAGGCAGCGAGCGGCGGAGCAGGTACCAGCTGACCGCGATGCACAGCACCTGGAGCGGCCACGTCAGCACGACCCGGGTGACCGCGAGGGCGACCACCTGGCCGGTCGCCCACAGCGCGCCGAACACCAGCACCCGCACCACGTACTGCCCGACCCACGGCCAGGACGCGACCCGGTAGGCCCGCATCAGGTCGGGGTCGCGGCGCCAGCGGAACTTCTGCCCGGTCAGCAGGCCGACGACCACGCCGAGCAGCGGCCACCGCACCACGATGGACGCGGTCCAGACCAGCGCGCTGGCCGCGTTCACGAACACCTGGAGCAGGAAGAAGTCCTCGGCCCGGCCGGTGCGCAGCGCCACGTACGCGGCCAGCACGATCAGCGCCACGCTCACCACGACGGCGCGCGGCTTGTCGCCGCGCACCACCCGGATCACGGCGATCACCAGCCCGCACGCCACGGCGGCGAGCGCGCCCCACTCGACGGACTGGCCCGCGAGCAGCCAGCCGAGGGCGAAGGCCAACGGCGGCAGCGACGCGTCCACGGCGCCACCACGGCCACCCAGCAACTGGCCAAGCGACTCACGCGTGTCGGTCATGCCCTCCAGCTTGCCTTAGCCTTTCCTTACCACAGGTAACAGGCCGGCATCGGCCCATTGACCCGAGTGACCGCGCTCACTACCGTCCTCACGAAATCGTCTGGAAAGTTAACAGACAGGAGAGACGATGCGAGCCGGTAGCCCCCGACTGCTGCGCGAGATCAACGACCGCGCCGCCATCGAGGCGCTGCTCCGCAACGGCCCCCTGACCAGGGCGGAGCTGGAGGGGATCATCGGTCTCTCCAAGCCCGCGACGGCCCAGCTGCTGACCCGGCTGGAAACCGAGGGAACCGTGCTGCGCAACGGTCTGCGAGGAGGCGGACGCGGTCCGCGAGCGCAGTTGTGGACCGTCAACGGCGCACTCGCCCACGTCGCCGCGATCGACCTCACACCCGACCAGGTCGACGTGGCGATCGCCGACATCTCCGGCACCATCCTCACCGAGCACAGCGCGCCGATGCCCCGCACCGGTGTGCTGGAGCCGTTCCACGGCGCGGTCGCCAAGGCCGCGGGCCAGGTGGGGTTGAGCCCCGACGAGCTGCACCACGTGGTGGTCGGCAGCCCCGGCGCGGTCGACCCGGCCACCGGCAGGCTGTCCTACGCGCCGCACATGCCCGGCTGGGAGGGCTTCGACATCCCGGGCCGGCTGCACGAGCTGATCGGCGCGCCGGTCACCGTGGAGAACGACGTCAACCTGGTGGCGCTGGAGGAGATGATCGCCGGCCGCGCCACCGGGGTGCGCGACTTCGTGCTGCTGTGGCCCGCCGACGCGGTGGGCGCGGCGGTCGTGGTCAACGGGGTCCTGCTGCGCGGCCACACCGGCGGCGCGGGCGAGATCGACGCCATGCAGATCCCCGACCACGCGCACGCCGACACCGGCACCACCCGCGCCGGCGGTCGCTACGGCGACCTGCTCGACAACGCGGCCATCGTCCGGCTCGCCCGCGCGCACGGCGTCTCGGCGCGCACCGGTCAGGCGGCCGTGCGCAAGGCCCTCGGTGAAGGCCCCGCGGGCCGCGAGTTCCTGGTCGACCTGGCCAGGCGCGTCGCGACCGGCGTCGCCAACGTCGTGTCCGTGCTGGACCCGGAGTTGGTCCTGCTCGCAGGCGACATCGCCCAGGCAGGCGGCGCCACGCTCGCCGACCTGGTCGCGTCGGAGCTGCGTCGACTGGTGGTGCCCCGCACCCCGGTCCACTCGGCCATGGTGACCGGGAAGCCGGTGCGCTCGGGCGCACTGCACTCGGCTCTCTCGGTCGCCAGGGAACAGGTGTTCGGTCTGCCCGCCGCCACGACCGAACCCTTCCGCGGTCCGCGACACGAGTCGCGCACCGCACCAACGTCACCGTCCGCACGTTGATCGAAGGAGAGCACATGCGCAAGATCTCCCGCGCAGCGTTGCTTTGCGTTGCCGCAGCGGTCTCACTGACCGCCTGTTCGGCAGGCGCGGGCAAGAGCGACCAGTCCGGAACCGCGGCGGCACCAGGCAAGGACGACAAGTTCTCCTTGACGGTGTGGAGCAACTTCTCCGGCCGGGAGCAGGACGTCGTCACCAAGGCCTTGGAGAACTTCAAGAAGAAGTACCCCAACGCGGAGATCAAGCACGAGGGCAGCCAGGACGACGACAAGATCACCGCGGGCATCCGCAGCGGCAACCCGCCGGACGTCGCGCTGTCGTTCACGACCGACAACATCGGCCAGTTCTGCTCCAGCGGCTCGTTCCAGGACCTGAAGCCCTACATCGACCGCGACAAGGTCGACCTCGGCCAGATCCCCGACGCGGTGCGCTCCTACACCGAGTACAAGGGCAACCGGTGCGCGATGCCGGTGCTCAGCGACGTGTACGGGTTGTACTACAACAAGGACATCCTGGCCGCCGCGGGCATCACCGCGCCGCCCAAGACGACCGCCGAGCTGCTCGACTTCGCCAAGCGCACCACCAAGAAGGCCGCCGACGGCTCGATCGAGGTCGCGGGCTTCATCCCCTCCAGCACGTTCTACGAGAACCGGCCGCAGATGTGGGCACCGGTCTTCGGCGCCAAGTGGCAGACCGCGGACGGCAAGTCGTCGGTCTCCTCGCCGGAGTGGCAGGAGATGCTGAAGTTCCAGAAGGACCTCATCGACTTCTACGGCTACGACAACCTGGAGCGCTTCCGCTCGGGGCTTGGCCAGGAGTACTCCGCGGACAACGCGTTCCACCAGCAGAAGGTCGCCATGATGGTGGACGGCGAGTTCCGCACCGCGTTCCTCAAGGACCAGGCGCCGACCGTGAAGTACGGCACCGCGCCGTTCCCCACGAGCAAGCCGGACCTGTACGGCACGGGCTTCACCACCGGCACGATCGTCGGCGTCCCCAAGGGCGCCAAGAACACCGGCGCGGCGTGGGAGCTGGTCAAGTTCCTGTCGTTCGACACCGACACCATCGTGCAGCTGGCCAACGGCCTGAAGAACATCCCGCACACCAAGGCGGCGCTGGCCGACCCGAAGCTCGAGGTGGACGAGAACTTCAAGACGTTCATCGACATGGCGGGCAACGGCAAGCTCCAGGGCAACCCGGTGACCCCGATCGGCGACGCGCACATCAAGGCCGTCGGCGACTTCATCGCCACCTACCAGTCGGGCAAGGTCTCCGACCTGGCGGCCGGGCTGAAGGACGTCGACAAGCAGATCGACGACCAGATCGCCAAGAGCGGCAAGTAGATGACGGCCACGCTCGACGGCGTGGCACCCGGCCGGACCGCCCCCGCGAAGGGGCGGTCCCGCGCCCGTGCCCGCAACCGGCTGACCGTGCTGGCGTTCCTGGCGCCGGCCGGCCTCGGGTTCCTGCTGTTCTTCGGCTACCCGCTGGTCGCCACGGTCGTGTTCTCGTTCACCAAGTACGACCTGATCAACCCGCCCGAGTTCATCGGCGTCGAGAACTACACGTACATGTTCTCCGACAAGCTGTTCCGCACGTCGGTGTACAACACGCTGTGGCTCGTGGTGGTGCTGACGGGCGCCCGGGTGGTGTTCGCGCTCGGCGTGGCGTCGATCGTGGCCCGGCTCAAGTCCGGCGCGGGCCTGGTGCGGACGCTGTGCTACCTGCCGTCGCTCGCGCCGCCGGTGGCCGCGACCCTGGTGTTCTTCCTGGTGATGCGCCCCAGCGGTCCGGTGGACGGCTTCCTCGGCTGGTTCGGCGTCGACAGCCCGCTGTGGTTCTCCGACCCGGACTGGTCCAAGCCCGGCATCACCGCGGTGATGCTGTGGGTGTCCGGCGACCTGATGATCATCATCCTGGCCGCGATCCTGGACGTGCCGCAGGAGCAGTACGAGGCGGCCGAGCTCGACGGCGCCGGTCCGGTGCGGCGGTGGTGGCACATCACGCTGCCGTCCATCTCCCCGGTGCTGCTGTTCGGCGTGGTGAACTCGATCATCCTCGCGCTCCAGCTGTTCACCCAGGCCGTGGTGGCGGGCTCGGCGGCGAGCGGCTCGGCCGACGTCACGGGCAGCACCAGGATCCTGGGCTTCCCGGAGAACTCGACGCTGACCTTCCCGGTGTGGTTGTACACGCAGGGTTTCCGGTACTTCGACATGGGCTACGCGGCCGCGATGGCGACCGTGCTGTTCGTGATCTCGTTCATCGCGACGGCGTTCCTCGTGCAGCGCATGAGGAAGGGCTCGCACCAGGAGGAAGGGGGTCCCGGCGCGTGAGCACCGTGGCGGACAGACCCCGCGGCACCAGGGCGTGGCTGGACTGGGTCGCGGTGCACGCGCTCGGCCTGGCGCTGGGCCTGATGTTCGCGCTGCCCATCGTGTTCGTCTTCCTGACCGCGGTGATGTCGGACAGCCAGGCGTTCACCAAGGACCTGTGGCCCACCGAGTGGCACTGGGGCAACTTCGTCGAGGTGTTCGACAAGGCGCCGCTGCTGCGGTACCTGGGCAACAGCCTGCTGTACTCGCTGCTCGCGACCGCGGGCATGCTGCTGTCCTCGATACCGGCGGCCTACGCGCTGGCGAAGCTGCGCTGGCGCGGGCGCAACGTGGCGTTCCTGCTCGTGGTGGGCGCGATGATGCTGCCGCCGCAGGTGGTCGCGGTGCCGCTGTACGACACCTGGTCCTCGTTCGGCCTGACCGGCACGCTGTGGCCGTTGATCATCCCGTACTTCCTGTTCGACGCGTTCAGCATCTTCCTGCTGCGCCAGTTCATCCTGACCATCCCGCAGTCCTACGTGGACGCGGCCAGGGTGGACGGGTGCTCGGAGTTCCAGGCGCTGGTGCGGATCGTCGTGCCGATGGCGCGTCCGGGCATCGCGGCGACCGCGCTGTTCTGCTTCCTCTACACCTGGAACGACTACTTCGGCCCGCTGCTCTACACCGGCGAGCGGCCCGACGAGTGGACGCTGTCGCTCGCGCTGTCGTCGTTCAAGGGAATGCACCACGTGCAGTGGAACCTGGCGATGGCCGTGACGCTGCTGATCATGGTCCCCGCCGTGGTGCTGTTCGTCTTCGCCCAACGCTCGTTCGTCAAGGGCATCACCTTCACTGGAGTCAAGGGATGAAGCTCACCGTTGTCGGAGGCGGGTCCACCTACACGCCCGAACTCATCGACGGCATCGCGGGCAGGCGCACCAGCCTCGCGGTCGACGAGATCGTGCTGGTCGACCCGGACGAGAACCGCCTGGCGACCGTCGGGGCGTTCTCGCAGCGGTTGCTCGCGCACGCCGGGCACCCGGCGAAGATCACCACCACGTCCGACCTGGAGCGCGGCGTCGACGGCGCGTCGGCCGTGCTGCTGCAACTGCGGGTCGGCGGCCAGGCCGCGCGCGCGTCGGACGAGACGTTCCCGCTGGTCTGCGACTGCGTCGGGCAGGAGACGACCGGCGCGGGCGGGTTGGCCAAGGCGCTGCGCACGGTGCCGGTGGTGCTGGACATCGCCGAGCGGGTGCGCCGGATCGCGGGCGACGACACGTGGATCGTCGACTTCACCAACCCGGTCGGCATCGTGACGCGGGCGCTGCTCGAGGCCGGGCACCGCGCCGTCGGGCTGTGCAACGTCGCGATCACCTTCCAGCGCTGGACCTCCGCGCTGCTGGGCGTCGACCCGTCGGCGGTGCGGCTGCGGCACGTGGGCCTCAACCACCTCAGCTGGGAGACCGGCGTGTTCGTGGACGGCGTCGACCGGCTGCCGGAACTCGTGGAGCGGCACGGCGACGCGCTCGGCGCGCACATCGGGCTGCCCGCCGACCTGATGCGCAGACTCGGCATGGTCCCGTCGTACTACCTGAAGTACTTCTACGACCACGACGACGTCGTGGCCCACCAGAAGACCGCACCGCCCCGGGCCGAGGTCGTCGCGGCGGTGGAGAAGGAACTGCTCGACGTCTACGGCGACGTCGACGTCGTCACCAAGCCGGAGCAGCTGTCCCAGCGCGGCGGCGCGTACTACTCCGAGGCGGCGGTGCAGCTCGTGCACGCGCTCACCGGCGGTCAGGGCGCCGAGCAGCACGTGGTGAACGTGCGCAACAACGGT
Source organism: Actinosynnema sp. NPDC020468 (assembly GCF_040642015.1). Taxonomy (NCBI): domain Bacteria; kingdom Bacillati; phylum Actinomycetota; class Actinomycetes; order Pseudonocardiales; family Pseudonocardiaceae; genus Actinosynnema; species Actinosynnema sp. NPDC020468. The sequence continues at coordinate 48,580 of NZ_JBFAEO010000033.1, read as the reverse complement.
TCCCTGCCGTTCCTGCCCGACGACGCGGTGGTGGAGCTGCCCGCCGAGGTGACCACCGCCGGCGCGGTCGCGCTGCCGGTCGAGCCCGTGCCGCCGACGATCTCCGGCCTGATCTCGCACGTCACGGCGTACGAGTACCTGGCGCTGGACGCGGCGGTGCGCGGCGGTCGGGACCGGGTGGCGGACGCGCTGCTCGCGCACCCGCTGGTCGGGCAGCACGCGATCGCGGACCGGCTGGCCGACGAGCTGGTGGCCCGCAACGCGGACTTCCTGCCGTGGGCGAAGGGTCGTGGCGCTTGAGCGGCATGACGGACCGGGTCCTCGCCATCGACGGCGGGAACAGCAAAACCGCCGTGGCGCTGGTGGACGTGCAGGGACGGGTGCTCGCGCAGGTGCGCGGTCCCGGCGCGTCGCCGCAGAACGTCGGCCTTCCGCGCAGCCTGGAGGTGTTCGAGGGCCTGGCCCGCGACGTCGCGCGGCGGGCGGGCCTGCGCCGCGACGAGCGGATCGCCACGCACACCGCCGCCTACCTCGCGGGCGCGGACCTGCCGCAGGAGGAGGAGGACCTGCGGGCCGCGATCGCCGGTCTCGGCTGGTCGGAGACCACGGTCGTCGGCAACGACACGTTCGCGCTGCTGCGCGCGGGCACGGCGGACGGCATCGGGGTGGCGGTCGTGTGCGGCGCGGGGATCAACTGCGTGGCCGTGGCGCCGGACGGCCGCACGCACCGGTTCCCCGCGCTGGGCCGGATCTCGGGCGACTGGGGCGGTGGCGGGCACATCGGGTCGGAGGCGCTGTGGCTGGCCGTCCGGGCCGAGGACGGTCGCGGCGCGCCGACCGGGCTGCTGCCCGCGCTGATCGCGCACTACGGCACGCCGACGCTGGCCGAGGCGGTGGAGCGGCTGCACTTCGGCGACGTCGAGTTCGACCCGCACCCGCTGTGCCCCGTGCTGTTCGCGGTGGCGGCGTCGGGTGACGCGGTGGCGAAGGCGGTGGTGGACCGGATGGTCGAGGAGGTCGTGCTGCTGGCCTCGGTGTCGTTGCGGCGGCTCGCGCTGCTGGACGAGCCGGTGGACGTCGTGCTCGGCGGCGGCGTGCTGACCGGTTCGGCCGGCGTCGTGGTGGACGCGGTGACCCGGGGGCTCGCCGAGGTCGCGCCGCTGGCCGCGGTGCGGGTGGTGGACGTGCCGCCGGTGGTGGGCGCGGCGCTGCTCGGCCTGGACGCGCTGGGCGCCGAGCCCGGCGCCGAACTGCGCCTGCGCACCGCGTACGAACCGCTGGAGGCGCCGACCGGCTCCTGAGCGGACCCCGGTCACTCCGGGTGATCGATCCGGCCGCGCGATCGGACCGCGCGCGGCCCTGCGATCGGCCGACGACCCCCGTCCGCCGGCTCGTCGGCGGCGGCCGCACCGGCGGACGGGTGCGACCCCCGGTGGTGCCACGCGCCCGGCACCACCGGGGGTCTACGTTTGTGATGTCCCGCACTGGAAAGTGGCGCTTACCGCTACGAATCACCCATTGAGGACAGGACTGACCACCACCGAGTGACGTGCCGGTAACGCCGTCCCGTCAACCTGGTGGCGCGGAGTCGACCCGGAGAGGCATGCTGTTCAGCGCGGTTTCACGGGGGTGGCGACCGAGGGGAGCAGAGACTGTGGACAGCTTCGTCGCGGTGGGTGACAGCTTCACCGAGGGTTTGGACGACCCGGCGCCGGACGGCCGGTACGTGGGGTGGGCGGACCGGCTCGCCGCGATGATCTCCCAGCGCCACCGCGGTTTCCGGTACGCGAACCTGGCCATCCGGGGCAAGATGCTCCAGGAGATCATCGACGAGCAGATCCCGCTGGCCGTGTCGCTGAAGCCGAAGCTCGTGACGTTCTGCGGCGGCGGCAACGACCTGCTCGTGCCCGGTTCCGACGCCGACGCGACGGCCGAGGTCTACGAGATCGCGGTGGCCGAGCTGCGGGCGGCGGGCGCGGAGGTCGTCATCTTCACCGGTTTCGACCCCAAGCACACGCCGATCCTGCGCTCGCTGCGCGGCAAGATCGCCATCTACAACAGCCACCTGTGGTCGGTCGCCGAGCGCTACCACTGCAAGGTCGTGGACCTGTGGTCGATGCCGGTGCTGCACGACCGCCGGGCCTGGAGCGAGGACCGCCTGCACCTGTCCAGCGAGGGCCACCAGCGGGTGGCCCTGCGCGCGGCGGAGGTCCTGGGCGTGCCGACCCGCGAGCGCTGGGACACCCCGTGGCCCCCGACCGTGGACGAGGACTGGATGACCCAGCGCCGCCACGACCTGAAGTGGGCCCGCGAGCACGTGATGCCGTGGATCGCCCGAACCCTGCGCGGCGAGTCCATGGGCGACGGACTGGCGCCCAAGCGCCCCGAACTGCTCCCCGTGTGCGGCAACGACTGATCCGCGCGAACCGGGACCCCGGCGCCTCGCGACAGTGTTCGACACCCCGCGGGGCGGTGGGAGGACGTGCCGCCCGGGACAGCCTCAGCCGGCCCGGAACGCGGAAAGTGACCGGACCGGCCGGCACTCTCCCCCGAATGCCGGCCGGCCGGTCGGGTGGTATTCCCCCCTGGCTCTCCCCTCCAAGTACCACCCGGGTGCGCCGATCTTGATCAGCGCAAGGACAACTTCCCACGAAATGCGGTCCCGCTGCTAAACAGCCGCTAAACCTCGGAGGTCAACGCTTCAAGAGCCGTTCGGACCAACATCGCGCGCGGCGAGCCGAGGCGTTCGAACAGGCGAAGCGATTCGGCCAGTTCCGCTTGCGCCGCAACGGTTTCCCCGCGTTGTGCGAGCACCGAACCGAGCACCTGGCGACCGAACGCCTCCTCGAACTGCATCGAGCCGCCGCGCGCCAGTTCGACACCCTGTCGGGCGTGGTCCTCCGCCTCGGCGGTCAACCCCAGCTCCGCGTACAGCTCCGCCAGGTTGTCCACGGCCAACGCGTAGGCGCGCTCGTCGCCGTTGCGGTGGTGCACCTCCATCGCCTGGAACTGGTGGCGCACCGCCGCTTCCAGGTGCCCGAGCCGCTGCTCCACCTGCGCCAGGTTGTTCAGCACGGTCGCCTCGCCGAGCGCGTCGCCCTCGCGGCGCGCGATCTCGACGGCCTCCCGGTGGTACCGCAACGCCTCCGCGTCCCGCTCCTCCGCCGACAGCGCGCTCGCCACCTGGTCCAACGTCATGACCAGGTAACGGGAATCGCCGAGCGACACCGCGATCTCGTGCGCCAGCAAGGCATCCGGCAGCGTGCCGCGCACGGTGCCGAGCCGGCGGTTCATGGCGTGCATCGCGTGCAGCACCAGCATCTCCCCGCGCCGGTCGCCGCTGACCCGCGCCGACACCAGCCCGAACTCGGCGATCGCGTGCCACTCCCGGCCGACCAGCCTGGTCACGCAATAGGTGTAGACCAAACGGACCAGCTGCCACACCTCCCTGTGCAGCCCCGCTTCCGCGCCGGCGTGCACCAGGGCGATGAGGTTCGGCCACTCCTTGTCGAACCACGACAACGCCTGCGCCGCGGTCGCCGGCCGCGCCGACCCGTTCTCGAAGGCGAAGTCCAACCCGTCCGACGCGGGCCGCACCAGCCGCCGCGCGTGGTCGCACGCCGCCAGGTAGTGGTCGACGAGCCGGCGCAGGTCGGGCCGCCCGTCGCCGAGGACCTCCCGCGCGTACAACCGGACCAGGTCGTGCAGCACGTACCCGCCGCGCCACTGCTCGACCACCAGGTGCGCGTCGGCGAGGTCGGCCAGCCGGCCCGCCGCGGTGCCCAGGTCCACCCGGCACACGGCGGCCACCGCGTGCGGCGACACCCACCTGCCGGGCACCAGCCCGGCGGCCCGGAACGTCTCGGCCAGCTCCGGCGGCAGGTTCCGGTAGGACACCGCGAGCGCGCGGCCGACGCCGACGCCGGTGTCCGGCAGGTCGAGCGCGCGCAGTCGCAGGTCGTCCCGGGACAGCTGGGCCACCAGCGCCTCGACCGTCCACTCCGGACTGGACACCAGCTTCGCGGCCGCGATCCGCAGCGCCAGCGGCAGGTTCCCGCACAGCTCCACGAGCATCCGCGCGGCCACCGGCTCCTGCTCGGACACCGGCTTGCCGACGACCTGGTCCACCAGCCGCACGGACTCGTCCTCGTGCAGCGTGTCCAGCGTCAGCAACCGCGCGCCGTTGGACACCACGAGCGACTCCATCCGCCGCCGCGACGTCACCAGCACCACCGAACCCGCGCCCGGCGGCAGCAGCATCCGCACGTGCTCGGGCTCCCACGCGTCGTCCAGCACGACCAGCACCCGCCGCTTGGCGAGCACGGACCGGTAGAGCCCCACGCGGTCGTCCACCTCGCGCGGCACGCCGTCCGCCGGCACCCCCAGCGCCAGCAGGAAGCGCGACAACACCTCGGAGGGCTCCACCGGGTCCCGGTCGGGCGAGAACCCGTTCAGGGCGGCGAACAGCAGCCCGTCCGGGAACTGCTCGGCCCGCCGGTGCCCCCAGGTCACCGCGAGTTCGCTCTTGCCGATGCCCGGCGCGCCGCTGAGCACCGCGATGGTCGTGGCGTTGGGGTCGCGCGAGTCGCACAACCGGTCGAGCCACGCCAACTCCTCGTCCCGGCCGATGAACCCGGTGGCCGCGGCGGGCAGCAGCGCCGGCACGACCACGCCCGCGCGCGGCGGCACGAGCGCGACCGGCTCCTGCGCCGAGGACAGCGCCGGGTCGTCGCGCAGCACCTGCTCGTGCAGCAGCCGCAGCTCCGGACCGGGGTCGATGCCGAGCTCGTCCACCACGCGGCGGTGGAACCGCTGGTAGGCCTCCAGCGCGTCGGCCCGCTGCCCGGACCGGTACAGCGCGCGCAGGCTGTGCGCGACCAGCCGTTCCCGGAACGGGTACTCGCCGACCAGCTGCCTGAGCTCGCCCACGAGTTCCAGGTGGCGCCCCAGTTCCAGCTCGGCCTCGATCCGCTCCTCCACTGCGGCAAGCCGAAGCTCCTCCAGGTCGGTGGTGATCGGCTCGCCCGGCACGTCCGCCAGCACCTGCCCGCGCCACAGCCCCAGCGACTCGCGCAGCAACTGCGCCCGGATCGGCGCCGGCTTGCCCCGCGCCGAGGACACCAACTGGCGCGCCCGGTGGAAGTCCAGCCGCCACGGGTCCACCGCGAGCTGGTAACCGGGCGGGGTGGTCAGGATCCGGGCCGAGCCCGCCGGGTCGGCCTGCTCCAGCATCCGCCGCAGCCGCGACACGTAGCCGTGCACGATGGTCCGCGCGGTCGCGGGCGGGTCGTCGGCCCACAGGCAGTCGACGATCTCGTCGATCGGCACGACCCGGTTGGCCTCCAGCACGAGCATGGCGAGCAGACCGCGCATCCCCTTGCGACCGATGACGAGTTGCCGTCCGTCCGCGAGCACCTGCAACGGACCGAGCACGCCGAACTCCAGGCCGCTCCTGCTCTCAGCCATGCCCCTCCCCCGCCGTCCTGCGTCTTGCCCCGGTCACTGGATCAGGTACTGCCGGTAGACCGGTGGATACCTGTGGGTAGTTGTTGTTTCGTCAAACAGACGTGCTCCCATGACCGGACGACCTTGCGACGGCTAGGGTTTTGACCCCGGAGGGTCCCAGCCGGGTACTGGGCGAGTGCAGGAGGGCAAGTGCCGCGCGAGCCGATGAGCGTGGTCGACCGTGGCGCCGCCTGCCTGCTCGGCGGCGCGCTGGGCGATGCCCTTGGCGCACCCGTCCAGTACCTGGGGTGGACGGACATCCAACGAGACCACGGCCCGGAGGGTGTGCTCGAACCGCCGCGACCGGCCCTGGTGACCGACGACACGCAGCTGACCCTGTTCACCGCGGACGGCTACCTGCGCGCCTGGGTGCGCGGTCGCACCACCGGCGAGTGGGAGCCGGTCGAGACGGTGTGGCACAGCTACCGGCGCTGGCTCGTGACCCAGCAGGTCGCCGCGCCCGAACTCGGCGCGCTGGGCCTGCTCGGCGACGAGCGGCTCTACTCGAGCCGCTCGCCCGGTCTGACCTGCCTGCGCGCCCTGGCCTCGGACGTCGCGCCCACGCCGGAGGAGCCGCACAACGAGTCCTCCGGCTGCAACGGCGTCACCCGCACCGCGCCCGCCGGTTTCGCGCCGAGCGCGGAGATCGCCTACGACCTCGGGTGCCGGTTCGCCGCGCTGACCCACGGCGGCACCGGCGGCTGGGTGGCGGGCGGCGCGTTCGCGCTGCTGATCCACCTCGTCGCGGTGCGCGGCCGGCCGTTCCGCGAGGCGGTGGACCAGGTGATCGGGCGCGTGCTGCGGGACGACCCGTACACCGCGAACACCCTCAACCGGGCCGTCGTGTTCGCCGAGGAGCACCACCAGCTGGGCTTCGACTCGGTGCGGGTCGACCGGCTCGGCAGCGGCTGGACCGGGCCGGAGGCGCTCGCGATCGCGGTGCACACGGTGCTGGTCTACCCCCGGCGCGCGGAGTTCGTGGACGCGTTGCGCGCCGCGGCGAACCACTCGGGCGGCAGCGACGCGACGGCCGCGCTCACCGGCAACATCCTGGGCGCGCTGCACGGCACGGCCGGACTGCCCCGCGACTGGATGGCGACCCTGGAACTGGCGGACGTGCTGACCCGGCTGGGCATGGACCTCGGCCGGTCCGCGGTGGGTCTGGAGTTCGACGAGCACCGCTACGCGTGAAGACGGCCTCGGCCGCACGTTCCCGAATGCGTGCGACCGAGGCCGCCTCTCCACGTGATCACCGCCGGGGCACGCCCCGAGCGCGAAACCCGGCTGACCTGCGTGGAGCGGGGTTACCCGTGGCGAAGACCCTAACAGAGCGCTGCGGCCCGGTGACAGGGGGGTCACGTCCTTCGTGCTGCGAAAGGTCCGGCCCGTCGACCCGCCCGCCGGACCCGCGCGACCGCGAAAACCCGACCACAGCACCGTTTCCGCGCGAACCGGAGCCGCCGCGCGTCCGAAGTCGACCGACCACACCCGACGGATGTGACCGATCCCACTCGACGGGCTGTCGGAAAGCTGTCGGGTTCCTGTCGATCGGCGCCCCGGACCCGCACGACCTCGGCGCGGCGCCGGGCCGTACCGCACCATGAGGACCGTGGAGAACCCGGTCCGACTGCTCGTCGTGGACGACGAGCCGCACATCGCCGACCTCGTCGCGACGGTCGCGCGCTACGAGGGGTGGCGCGCGGTGACGGCGGCCAGCGGCACGGCCGCGCTGGAGACCGCGGCGGAGTTCCGACCGGACATCGTGGTGCTGGACCTGATGCTGCCGGACGTGGACGGGTTCACCGTGCTCGACCGGCTGCGCGGCGCCGGCGCGATGGTGCCGGTGGTGTTCCTGACCGCGCGCGACGGGACCGCGGACCGGGTGGCCGGGTTGACCAGGGGCGGCGACGACTACCTGGTGAAGCCGTTCTCGGTGGAGGAGTTGATGGCGCGGCTGCGCGCGGTGCTGCGGCGCACCACCGGCGGCGCGCCGCGGCGGTCCGTGCTGAAGGTGTCGGATCTCGCGCTGGACGAGGACACCCGCGAGGTGCGCCGGGCCGGTCGGCTCGCGACGCTCACGCCCACCGAGTACGAGCTGCTGCGGTACCTGATGCGCCGCTCGCCCGCCGTGCTGACCAAGGCGCAGATCCTGGACCACGTGTGGGAGTACGACTTCGGCGGGCGGTCCAACGTGGTCGAACTGGTCGTGTCGCACCTGCGGCGCAAGCTCGACGACGGGCACGAGCCGTTGATCCACACCGTCCGCGGCGTCGGCTACGCGCTGCGCCGGGCCTCCACGTGAGACTCGGCACCCGGCTCGCGCTCGGCCTCGGCGTGCTGGCGCTGGTGGTCTTCGCGGTCGTCGGCACGGTCCTGACCACGTCCATGCGGGAGTACCTGGCGCACAAGCTGGACGAGCAGATGCGCACCACCCAGGTCGAGCTGGAGAAGGACGTCGCGGGCGGCACGCTGCGGCGCTCGGCGTACGGCTGGTTCGCCGCGGTGTACGACGTGCGCGACGGCGTGGCGACCCCGCGCGCGGGCGGCGACCTGCCGCAGGACGAGGACGAGCTGGCCTCGGTCGCGCTGCTGGTGACCGGAACGGACGCGGTGTTCCGCACCGCCGACCTCGCGGGCGACGGCACGTACCGGGTGCGCGGCTGCCCGCTCGGCGACGGCGCGGTGCTGGTCAGCGCGGCCCCGATGGACGACATCGACACCACGGTCCGGCAGCTGGCGCTGGTCGAGGGGGTGGCGTTCCTGCTGGCGCTGATCGCGCTGGTGGTGCTCGGCCGGGCGCTGCTGCGGCGCGGGCTGCGGCCGTTGAGCGACATGGCGCGCACCGCGCACGACATCACCTCGCACGACCTCAGCTCGCACCTGCCGCTGCGCGCCGAGGGCCGCAACGCGGGGGTGGAGGTCGAGGAGCTGCGGACCGCGTTCAACACCATGCTCGACCACATCGACTCGTCGCTGGCCGCCCGCACGGTCGCCGAGCAGCGGCTGCGCCGGTTCGTCGCGGACGCCTCGCACGAGCTGCGCACCCCGCTGACCTCGATCCGCGGGTACGCCGACCTGTTCCGCTACGCGGCGGCGAACGAGCCGGCGGAACGCGAGGCGCACCTGGAGAAGCTGCGCTCGGAGGCGGCCCGGATGAGCGTGCTGCTGGACGACCTGCTGCTGCTCGCCCGATTGGACGCGGCCGAGGCCGAGACGCCGTTGCGGCCGGTGCGCGGCGACCTCGTCGCGCTGGTCCGGGAGGCGGCGGACGCGTTCGAGGCGGCCCGCCCGACCCACCCGCTGACCGTGACCGCGCCGGAGGCGCTGCTCCTGTCGTTCGACCCGCTGCGGCTGCGCCAGGTGCTCGACAACCTGCTCGCCAACGCCGCCCTGCACACCCCGCCCGGCACGGCGGTGTCCGTGTCGGTGGCGGTCGAGGACGACGACGCGGTGCTGCGGGTGAGCGACTCCGGGCCGGGCGTGCCGTCGGCGGACCAGTCCCGGATCTTCGACCGCTTCCACCGGGTGGACGACTCCCGCACCCGCGACCGCGGCGGGAGCGGGCTCGGGCTGTCGGTCGCGCACTCGCTGGTCGCGGCGCACGGCGGCACGGTGGAGCTGGACAGCAGGCCCGGCTCCACCACGTTCACCATCCGGCTACCCCGCGTGGGATGAGGCCCACAGGTCGATGCCCGACTCGACCGCGTGCACGTCGATCGCGGCGATCTCGTCGTCGGTCAGCGGCGGACCGTCCAGCGCGGCCACGTTGTCCTCCAGCTGCCGCACGCTGCTCGCCCCGATCAGCGCCGACGTGACGCGCGGGTCGCGCAGGACCCAGGTCAGGGCCAGCTGCGCAAGCGTTTGCCCCCGACCGGAGGCGATCTCGTCCAGCGCGCGCACCCGCGCCAGGTTCTCCTCGCCGAGCAGGTCGGTCGACAGCGACTTGCCCTGGGAGGCGCGCGAGCCGTCCGGCACGCCCGCCAGGTACCGGTCGGTCAGCAGCCCCTGACCCAGCGGCGAGAACGCGATGCACCCCGCGCCGATCTCGCCCAGCGCGTCGAGCAGCTCGTCCTCGACCCACCGGTTGAGCATCGAGTAGGACGGCTGGTGGATCAGCAGCGGCACGCCCGCCGAGCGCAGCAGCTCGGCCGCCTCGCGGGTCCGGACCGCCGAGTAGGACGAGATGCCCACGTACAGCGCCTTGCCCTGGTGCACCGCGCTGACGAGCGCGCCGACCGTCTCCTCCAACGGGGTGTCCGGGTCGAACCGGTGCGAGTAGAAGATGTCCACGTAGTCCAGGCCCATCCGGGCCAGCGACTGGTCGAGCGACGCGAGCAGGTACTTGCGCGAGCCCCACTCGCCGTACGGTCCGGGCCACATGTCGTAGCCCGCCTTGGTGGAGATCACCAGCTCGTCCCGGAACGGCCGCAGGTCCTGCTCGAGCATCCGGCCGAAGTTGCGCTCGGCGGAGCCGTAGGGCGGGCCGTAGTTGTTCGCCAGGTCGAGGTGGGTGACGCCGAGGTCGAACGCCCGCCGCACGATCGCCCGACCGAGCTCGTAGGGCTTGTCGTCGCCGAAGTTGTGCCACAGACCGAGGGAGACCGCGGGCAGCCGCAGTCCGCTGCGCCCACAGCGCCGATAGGTCATCCGGTCGTATCGCGACTGGTCAGGCTGGTAGCTCATCTCACCACCCTGGCACGCGCGGCGGCCGATCGCCGGACAAAAACAGGCCCCGAAGTTGCTCTTCGCGGCATGTATTCGGTTCCGCGGCGAAACGCTCCGCCTGGTGTGAACGGACATCGCCGTCCGGTCGCCCGGGCCTCCCCTGCGCCCGGCAGTGCGAGCGAGAAGAGACATCCACGATGCATTCCTCCCGCCGGCGCGGCGCGCTGGTCGCCTTCGCCGTCGCGGCCCTGGCCGCGTCCACGTTCCAGGTCGGATCCGCCGTCGCGGCAGCCCCTGCCCCGGCCGCGCCGAGCAGATGCGGACCGCTCGACGTCGCGTTCGTGATCGACGACACCGGCAGCATGGGTGGCGCGATCACCAACCTGAAGTCGGGCATCAACACGATCATCAACGACGTCCAGGTGAACTCGGGGGGTGACTACCAGCTCGGCCTGATCACGTTCAAGGACAACGTCACCGTCAAGAACAACCTGGCGCCGGGCAACGCGGGCCCGGTCACCACCTCGGTCAACGCGCTGGCCGCGAGCGGCGGCGGCAACGAGCCCGAGGCGTCCGACGAGTCGGTCAACACCGCGGTCAACAGCCTGCCCGCGGCGAGTCGGCCGCAGGTCGGCAACTTCGGCGGCTGGCGCGCCACCGCGACGAAGTTCGTCGTGCTGGTCACCGACGCCCGCCCGGGCGGCTTCGACGACACCTACACGGCGGCGGACGCGGCCAACGCGGCGACCTACGCCAACAACGCGGTCACCAACGGCATCAAGATCTCCGCGGTGTACGTGCCGACGTCGACCACGTACAGCCCGCAGATCACGCCGGTGATGCAGAACTACGCCACCACGACCGGCGGCCAGTACACCCAGGCCGCGGCCAACGGCACCGGCGTGGCGACCGCGATCCAGGAGTTCCTGCGCAACTGCAAGCGCACCGACGTCTTCATCAAGGACACGGCGGGCGACAACGGCACCGAGCCGAGCACCAACCCGGTCCTGTGGGCGAGCCCGGACATCAAGGTCTGCCCGACCACCGCGGACTGCGGCGTCAACGGCATCACCCCGGCCGGCGGCCAGAACGTCTACATCCACGTGCGGCTGAACAACAACGGCCCGTACGGCAGCGGCCCGGGCACCGGCTCGGTGAAGCTGTACTTCGCCAACGCGAGCGGCTCGATCCCGTGGCAGTCGGCGTGGACCTACATCGGCCAGCAGACGCTGACCGTGCCCGCCGGCGTGACGGTGGCGAAGATCCCGTGGAACAACGTGCCCGGCCCCGGCCACTTCTGCCTGGTGGCGCGCTGGGTGTCGGCGACCGACCCGATGTCGGTGGCCGAGACGACGGACATCGGCCTGAACACGGCCAACAACAACAACATCGCGTGGCGCAACTACATCATCACGCACACCGTCCCGACCAAGCCGGTGAAGTCCTGGTTCACCCTGGGCAACGGCACCGGTCGCACGATCAAGGGCGATCTGGTCTTCCGCGGCGGCGAGAAGCCGTTGCAGGCCACCGGCGGGCGGCTCGTGGTCGACCTCGGGCCGAAGCTGTTCGACCTGTGGCGGCAGGGCGGCGCGCAGGCCGACGGCGTGAAGCAGGTGGGCGAGACCAGCGTGGAGATCGCCGACCCGAGGCAGTCGGCGCTGCACGGCCTGCTGATCAACCCGGACGACCAGTACCAGGTCGAGCTGACCTTCACGCCCGGCGCGCAGACCGAGCCCGGCGCGTACGTGACGACCGTCCAGCAGTACTCGGAGGGTCGTGACATCGGCGGCGTCGCCTACGAGGTGAACGTCGAGAAGGGCTGATCCACGAAGCGGCGGGGCGGGACCACCTGCACGTGGTCCCGCCCCGTCGCGGGTCACCCCCGCCTCCGCGCCGGGTCGGAGGTCCACCAGGCCAGGCCGAGCGCGAGCACGCCGAGCCACGTGTAGAGGTCCGCGAACGGGCCGCCGATCCACAGGAGTCCGCGCGGCAGCGGGAAGTCCGCCGCGCCGGGCAGCGGCCACGCGAGCAGCGGCACGACCACGAGCGCGACCTTCGGCCACAGCCGCACCAGCAGCGGCGCGCACCAGACCCAGTGGTGGTGCCAGGAGATCGGCGAGACGAGCAGCGCCGTCAGCGCGCACACGAGCACGCCGCCCAACTCGTCGCCGGCCCGGTGCAGCCGGAGCGCGACCCGCGTACCGACCACCACCACGAGCACCGCCGCCGGCAGCCACAGCACGTCCTCGCCCGCCCGGCCGAGGAACGCGTGCAGCGACTGGTTGCCGAGGTAGAACACGTCGCCGCCGATCCGCGACGACTTCAGGAACACCCCGCCCCAGTACTGCGCGGACTCGGTCGGCGCGACCGCGAAACCCACCGCGACGGTGGCCGCCGTCGTGCCCGCCGCGACCGCCGCCGCCCGGAACCGCCGCGTCACGAGCAGGTAGACGACGAAGAGCCCGGGTGTCAGCTTCACCGCCGCCGCGAGCCCGATCCCGACGCCCTGGAAGCGGCCGGGACGCGCGAAGTCCAGCAGCACCAACGCCATCAGCACGACGTTGACCTGGCCGTAGGTGAGGCTCGCCTGCACCGGTTCGAGCCACAGCCCCAGCGCCGCCGCGCCCGCCGCCACCGGCAGCGCCCGCCCGGTCAACCGCGCCGCGCACCACGCCGACACCCCGAGCGCGGCGAGCGTGAGCGCGGTCATCAGCAGCCGGGCGACGTCCATCGGCACGAGCGCGAAGCCCGCGAAGAGCAGCGCGCCGAACGGGGTGTTGGTGAACGGCTGGCCGTTGAACCTGGCCGTGTAGAGCGAAGTCCCGTCGAGCAGCGCCCGTCCGCCGAGCCGGTAGATCTCCAGGTCGTACAGGTACCAGCGTTCGCCGGGCCAGAGGACGGCCTGCGTGACGTAGAGGGCGAGGGACCCGACGACCGCGACCGCGGCCGACCGCACGGGCCGCGTCGGCGTCTTCAGGGCGGGGAGCAGCAGCATCAGCCTTACCTATTTCACTAGTTGCTTAGTGGAATGGGGACCTGCGAAAACCGCGCTCGACACGCGCCCGGGCAGAGCGGGGCACGGGTCGGCGGGCGGATCAGGGGGACGAGGTCGGAGAGGAAGTCAGGGGGAGATCGGCGCGGACCGCGCGGGCGGGCGGCGGGAACGGGCCTCCCGGGCGGCGATCGGCGGACGGGGCGCGGTGCGGGTCATCGGGGAACCGGTTGGCGGGACAGTGGTCCGCGGGACGGCGGTCGGTGGGAGATCGGCTGTCGGTAACGGTGGTGCAGCCACCGGAACGCGCCGAGCAGCAGCACCCCGGCCAGCGCCGCGAACAGCCCGGCCTCGACGCCCTGGAACAGCCAGAACCGGTCGGCCGGGTGCGCCAGCACCGCCCGCCCGACCAGACCCTGCTCGGCCAGGCACGACTCGAACCGGTTGCCCGCCCCCTGCGCGCACGCCCGCAGCGGACCGTCCACGACCGCCTGCTCCACGAACCCGCCGGACCGGTCGAGGAACCCGGTGAGCAGGGTCCACCGGCCGTCGGCGACGCCGTTGCCCAGCCGCTCCACGACCGGCGTCGCGTAGTGCGGTCGCACGTACCACCGCACCGCGTACAGCGCGCCGAGCCAGCCGACCAGGGTCACCGCCATCGCCGGCACCACGCGGCGGACCACCAGACCCACCACGACGCCCAGCACCACCGCGAACAGCGCGTAGGAGGCCATCACCAGCGGCTGGGCCTCGAACCTGCCGGTCTGCAACCGCTGCTGCGCCCCGATCAGGGCGCCGAGCCCGGAGGTCCACCACGCGTAGGTCGCGCCGAGCAGGGCCGCGAGGACCACCGCCGGCACCGCGACCACGCCGACCTTCGCGGCGAACCACCGGCGCGGGCTTACCGACTGGCTCAGCGCCAGCAGGTGCGTGTGCTGCTCCCACTCGCGCGACAGCGAGGGCGCGCCCGCGAACACCGCCGCCAGCGCGACGAACCCGAGCACGCCGAACCGCAGGCCGGCGGCCGTCTCCCGGATCGCGCTGCTCGCGTTCCACCCGTCCTCGGTGATCCCGCAGGACGAGGCCAGGCTCGCGAAGCAGGCCCGGAGCTCCTCGTCGCCGAACCTGCCGGGCATGGTGAACCGGTGGTGGACCATCACCGCGACCACCACCAGCGCGTACCCGCCGAGGGCGAGCAGGGCCAGGCGCTGCTGCCGCCAGGCGAACCAGATCACGCGGCCACCCCCGCGCGGCGCAGGTGGGCGACGACGACTTCGTCCAGGCTCGGCTCGGACACCAGCCCGGCGGGCAGGTCGAGCCCGGGGGTCACCCGCAGCATCGCGGTGACCTGCCGCTCGCCCTCGCGGGTTTCGACCACCCGGTGCGCCCCGAAGTCGGCGCCCAGCGGCGCGACGACGATCCGGTGGTCCGCCAACAGGGTCTCGACGTCGCACGCGAGCCGCACGGCGCCGTCGTCGAGCAGCAGCAGGTGGTCGCACACGCCCTCGAGCTCACCCATCACCGGCGACGAGAGCACCACGGTCATCCCGGTCTCGGCGACCGCGACCATGATGGCGCGCAACGTCTCCTGCCGGGCGACGGGGTCCATTTCGGACAGCGGCTCGTCCAGCAGCAGCACGTCCGGCCGGCGGGCGAGCGCGACGACCACCGCCAGCCTGGCCCGCTGACCGCCGGACAACCGGGTCACCCGGGCCTCGCGCGGCAGCCCCGCCTCCTCGACCAGCCGGTCGGCGCGGTCGGCGTCCCAGCCGGGGTTGGCGACCCGCCCGAACCGCAGCGTCTCGGCGACGGTGAACGAGCGGTAGAGCGGCTTCTCCTGCGCGACGAAACCCACCTCGCCGGTCACCTCGACCACGCCCGCGGCCGGCCGCAGCAGTCCCGCGAGCACCTTGAGCAGCGTGGACTTGCCCGCGCCGTTCGCGCCGACCAGCGCCGCGACCCGACCCGCCGCGAGCTCGAACGAGCAGTCCCGCGACGCCTCTCCCCGTCGACGGCGCAGGCCGAGCCCGCGCGCCAGCACGGCAACGCTCACCATGTCTCCCGTTTGGTACGTCAGAAACGCTGGTCCAGCACCGAGCGGAACAACGCCTCGACGTCCTCCCGGCCCATGCCGTAACCCCGCGCCCGTTCCATCCACTCCAGCAGGTCGCCGCGCAACGGCGAGTCCTCGGCCACGCCCGGCGTGACGAGCGACCGGCGCACGAACGTGCCCAGTCCGGGGCGTGGCTCCACCAGCCCCTCGCGTTCCAGTTCGCGGTACGCCTTCAGCACGGTGTTGGGGTTGATCGCGGTCTGCTCCACCACTTCGCGCGCGGTGGGCAGCCGGTCGCCGGGCCCGAGCAGGCCCAGGCGCAGCGCCTGCTTCACCTGGTGCACGAGCTGGAGGTACGTGGCGACCCCGGACCGCCGGTCGATCCGGAACTCGATCAACCTCAACCCTTTCACTATCTGACTAGTGAAACCACTGATACGCTCACGTCAGGCCGCTGTCAAACGGGGTGCGAGGGTAGCGGGACGGGAGCACGGCCGACTGCGGCGCGGTCGGCGACCACCCGGACTCGCCGAACGGGGTGCGAGGGTAGCCGGACGGGAGCACGGGCGACTGCGGCGCGGTCGGCGACCACCCGGACTCGCCGAACGGGGTGCGAGGGTAGCGGGACGGGAGCGCGGCAAGTTGCGGAACGCGCCGCCGGGGTAGATGATCATGTGCACCGCGCCGGAACACCCCGGTCGAACGGCGCGCCGCGATCGACTCCACCCCTGACCGGCCGAAGGCGGCCGATCAAGGGCTCGTGGAGCCGGTGAGGGGACTTGAACCCCTAACCTTTCGCTTACAAGGCGAGTGCTCTGCCAATTGAGCTACACCGGCACGGCCGTCGAAGACCTGGAACATCGTAAATCCCCGCCCGGGGTGTTACCTGCGGCGAACGGTCTTCTCAAGCCGGGTTCACATTGATCCGTACGGCAGGCAACCCTACCCGCCGAGCGGAGCCCGGAAACCATATATGGCCAGGTCAGGCGCGTAAACAGAGTCGCGCCGAGCAAGATCGAATCACCCTCGGTGGGTACCCCTTCAGGGGGTGGCGCACGCCACAGGTCGTGTTGTGGCACCGTCGGGCGTGGCGAACACCCGACCAGCGAGGAGATGACGCCGGTGAACCCGCGGCGGTGGCGGTACCGAGACCCCGGAACACGTCCTGACCTGTACCGACCCGCCGAGGGACCGTCCCTTCCGGACGACTCCACCGTCCACCTCGTACTGGACCTCGCGCTGCGCGTCGGCGAAGCCCAGCTGGCGTCCGGAGCGGGCGCCGCGGACGTCACCGCGACCATGCTCGACGTGACGGCGGCCTACGGACTCCCGCACACCGAGGTCGACGTCACCTACACCTCCATCACCGTGTCCCACCGGCGCGGATACCGGGCCGCGCCGATCACCTCGATGCGCGTGGTCCGCGGTCGCGGCATCGACTACACGCGGCTGGCGAGCGTCGAGGAGCTGGTCCGCCGGATCACCGCGGGCGGCCTCGACGCGGGCGAGGCCTACGCCGAGCTGGACCAGGTGGTCAACGCGGGCCACCCGTACCCGCGCTGGGTCGCCACGCTCGCCCGCGCGGGCATGGCGGGCAGCGTGGCGCTGCTCGTCGGCGGCACGGCGCTGCTCGCGCTCACCGCGGCGCTGGTGACGGCGGTGGTGGACCGGGTCGGCCGGCTGCTCAACCGGCGCCGGCTCCCGTTCTTCTTCCAGCAGGTCGTCGGCGGCGCGCTGGCGACCACCGTGGCGGTGGCCATCTACGCCACCGACCTGCTGCCGAGCGTGCGGCCCTCGCTCCTGGTCGCGGTCGGCATCGTGGTGCTGCTGTCCGGGTTGTCGCTGGTCGGCACCGTGCAGGACGCGATCACCGGGTACAGCGTCACGGCCGCCGGCCGCACGGTCGAGGCCGCGCTGCTCACCGCCGGGCTGATCGCGGGCGTCGCGCTGACCCTGCGCGTCGGCGTGCAGTTCGGCGTGCGCACGTCGGTGTCGGACCCGCTGCCACCGCTGATCTCCGCGGTGCCGCTCCAGTTCGCGGCGGGCGCGGCCACGTCCGCGTTCTTCGCGCTGGCCGGGTACGCGCCGCCCAAGGCCGTCCTGGTGGCCGCGGCGGCGGGCGCGACCGGCACGGCCGGTTACGGACTGCTCACGCTCACCGGCACGAACGCGATCACCTGCGCCGCGATCGCGGCCACCGCCATCGGCTTCGGCGGCGCGATCCTGTCCCGCCGGCTCACCACCCCGCCGCTCGTCGTGGCGATGGCCGGCGTGGTGCCGCTGCTGCCCGGCTGGCTCACCTACCGGGCGCTCTACCAGCTCACGATCGAGGACGACGCGGCCGGCCTGTCCACCCTCGTGCTGGCGGCCGGCACCGCGCTCGCCCTGGCGGCGGGAGTCGTTCTGGGTGAACACCTCGGACGACCCGTGCGGTCGGGCCTGACCCGCCTCGGCGCCCGCCGCCGGTAGCTCGCGCTTTCCAGGTGACTTCGCCCACCTCGACTACTTTCGTCAAGTCAACACAGTGTGACGGGGCCGACGACCGGGCATCCCGCCTGCGCGTTCCCACTAACCTTCGACGTGGGCGAGACGAATCCCCCAAAGGAGGCGCTACCCGGTGAGCAGCATCGGCGAGAACGGCGCGGACTTCCTGGTCGTGGCCAACCGCCTGCCGGTTGACCTGGAGCGCCTCGAAGACGGCACGCAGCGCTGGAAGCACAGCCCCGGCGGCCTGGTGAGCGCGCTCGAACCGTTCCTCCGGTCGCACAGCGGCGCGTGGGTGGGGTGGCCCGGCATCGCGGACGCCGAGGTCGACGCGTTCGAGGAGGACGGCCTCCAGCTGCACCCGGTGACCTTGAGCGCCACCGAGGTGCAGGACTACTACGAGGGTTTCTCCAACGGCACGCTCTGGCCGCTCTACCACGACGTGGTCGAACGGCCCGCGTTCCACCGCCACTGGTGGAACACCTACGTCCGGGTGAACCAGCGGTTCGCCGACGTGACGGCGAAGGTGGCCGCGCAGGGCGCGACCGTGTGGGTGCAGGACTACCAGCTCCAGCTGGTGCCCGCGATGCTCCGCGAGCTGCGCCCGGACCTGCGGATCGGCTTCTTCCTGCACATCCCGTTCCCGCCGGTGGAGCTGTTCATGCAGCTGCCGTGGCGGACCGAGATCATCCGCGGCCTGCTCGGCGCGGACCTGGTCGGCTTCCACCGGCCGGGCGGCGCGCAGAACTTCCTCTGGCTGGCCCGCCGGCTGGTCGGCCTCGAGCCCAGCCGCGGCGCGGTCGGCGTGCGCACCCGTCCCGGCGTGGTCCAGGTCGGCGACCGCACGGTCCGGGTCGGCGCGTTCCCGATCTCCATCGACTCGGCGGGCCTCGACGCGCTCGCCCGGGACAAGGAGGTCCAGAAGCACGCCCGAAAACTGCGTGAAGACCTCGGGAACCCGAAGAAGATTCTGCTCGGCGTGGACAGGCTCGACTACACCAAGGGCATCGACGTCCGGCTGCGCGCGCTGCACGAACTGCTCGCCGACGGCCGCGTCGACCCGAGCGAGGTCACCATGATCCAGCTCGCGACACCGAGCCGCGAGCGGGTCGAGCACTACATCCACATGCGGGCCGAGATCGAGCAGATCGTGGGCCGGATCAACGGCGAGTTCTCCACCGTGGGCCACCCCGTCGTCCACTACCTGCACCAATCGGTCGACCGGCGCGAGCTGACCGCGTTCATGACGGCCGCGGACGTGATGGTCGTGACCCCGGTCCGGGACGGCATGAACCTCGTGTGCAAGGAGTACGTCGCCACCCGCTACGACCTCGGCGGCGCCCTCGTGCTGTCCGAGTTCGCCGGCGCGGCGGCCGAACTGACCTCCGCGTTCCTCGTCAACCCCCACGACCTCGACGGTGTGAAGAACGCCCTGGACGCGGCCCTGAAGCTGGATCCGGCCGAAGGCCGCCGTAGGATGCGCGCGCTGCGCCGCCAAGTCCTCACGCACGACGTCGACCGCTGGGCTCGTTCGTTCCTTGATGCCTTGGGCGCGCAAAGCTCGATCTGAATCAGTTCAGACCAGTTTACCGACCTGTCCCACCGAGCATTGAGGAGGGGCGTTGACCGCCGAAGCCCTCCCCGCCGAACTTCGTCGTGCGATCGTCCAGCTGGCGCGGACACCGCGGCTGCTCGTCGCCTGCGACTACGACGGGACATTGGCTCCGATCGTGGCGAACCCCGAGGACGCACGCCCCTCGACAGAGTCCGTCGGCGCGCTGCGCTCGCTGGCCGGACTGCACGAGACGACCGCCGCCGTGATCTCCGGGCGCGCCCTGAGGGACCTGGCGACACTGTCCAGGCTGCCCTCCGAGGTGCACCTGGTCGGCTCGCACGGCTCCGAATTCGACGTCGGCTTCGTGCACGCCATCGATGACGACGCGAGGGCGCTGCACCGCCGGCTGGAAGCCGAGCTGGAAAAGATCGTCGAGGGCCACGAGGGTGTGGCGCTCGAGGTCAAGCCCGCGAGCATCGCGGTGCACGTCCGCCGGGCCGCCGCCGAGGTCGGCGACCGGGTCCTGGAGGTGGTGCGGCAGGGGCCGTGCACCTGGGCGGGCGTGCAGGTGACCGAGGGCAAGGCCGTGGTCGAGCTGGCCGTGGTGCAGTCGGACAAGGGCCACGCCCTGGACGTGCTGCGGCACCGCGTGTCGGCCACCGCGGCGGTGTTCGTCGGCGACGACGTGACCGACGAGCGGGCCTTCGCCCGGATCTCCGGTCCCGACCTGGGCATCAAGGTCGGCGACGGCCAGTCGCTGGCCGAGTACCGGGTGTCGGACACCGGCGACGTCGCGACCGTGCTGGCGTTCCTGCTCGAGGAGCGGCGCGCCTGGCTGCACGGCGACCAGGCCGTGCCGATCGAGCGGCTGACCATGCTCGCCAACGAGCGCTCGGTGGCGCTGCTGACCCCGGATGCCCGGGTCAACTGGCTGTGCCACCCCGAGCCGGACTCGGCGGCCGTGTTCGCCGACCTGCTCGGCGGACCGTCGGCCGGGCACTTCTCGATCAAGCCCGAGCACGGTTCGCTGCCGCTGGGCCAGCGCTACATCCCGGGCACCATGACGGTGGAGACGCGCTGGTCGCGGCTGCTCGTCACGGACTACCTCGACCACGACCTGGCCTCGCACCGCACCGACCTGGTGCGGCGGATCTCCGGGTCCACCAACGCGCTGATCACGTTCGCGCCGCGGCCGGAGTTCGGCCAGGTGCCGGTGCGGCTGCTGCGCGAGCGCGACGGCCTGCGGGTCGTCGGCACGTCGGACCCGATGGTGCTGCGCTCGCCGGGCGTGGACTGGCAGATCACCTCGGACGGCATCCAGGAGACCGCCACGGCGGTCGTGCGGCCGCGCGAGTCCGCGCCGATCCTGCTCGAGCTGCGCTGCGGCACGGACGACCTGTCCGAGTCCACCGTGGGCGAGCCGGAGCGGCGGGCGCGCGCCGGGTCGTACTGGTCGGACTGGGCGGCGGCGCTGAAGCTGCCCACCGTCGAGCCGGAGCTGGTGCTGCGGTCGGCGTTGACCCTCAAGGGTCTGGTCCACCAGGAGACCGGCGCGATCATGGCCGCCGCCACCACCTCGCTGCCCGAGGAGCTGGGCGGCATCCGCAACTGGGACTACCGGTACTGCTGGCTGCGCGACGCGGCGCTGACCGCGCAGGCACTGGTGTCGGTGGGCTCGGTCGGCGAGGCCGAGGCGTTCCTGGGCTGGGTGCACGGCGTGCTGGCCACGCTGCCCGGCCCGGAGCGGCTGCACCCGCTGTACACGTTGCAGGGCACCATGCTGGGCGCCGAGGCGGTGATCGACACGCTGCCGGGGTACGCGGGCTCGCGGCCGGTGCGCGTCGGCAACCTGGCGAACCAGCAGGTGCAGCTCGACGTGTTCGGCCCGGTGGTGGACCTGGTGGTGCAGCTCGCCGCCGCGCGCGGCGCGCTGACCGACCCGGACTGGGCGATGGTGCAGGCCATGGCCGAGGCCGTCGCCCGGCGCTGGCACGAGCCCGACCACGGCATCTGGGAGGAGCGGCACGCGCCGCGCCACCACGTGTACTCGAAGGTCATGTGCTGGGTGACGCTGGACCGCGCGGTGCGGCTGGCGGAGACCTACGGCCGCGACGTCGACCCGTCGTGGCCGGTGCTGCGGGACACGATCTCGAACGACGTGCTCAAGCACGGGTGGAGCGAGGAGGCGCAGTCGTTCACCACGGCGTACGACGGCGACGACCTCGACGCGGCGTCCCTGCACGTGGGCCTGTCCGGCCTGATCGACCCGACGGACGACCGCTTCCAGGCCACCGTGACGGCGATCGAGGCCGAACTCCGCTCGGGCTCGACGGTGTACCGCTACCGGCGTGACGACGGCCTGCCCGGCGACGAGGGCGGCTTCCACCTGTGCGCGGCGTGGATGATCGAGTCCTACCTGCTCACCGGCCGCCGCACGGAGGCGGAGGAGCTCTTCGCGCAGATGGTCGACGCGGCCGGCCCGACGGGCCTGCTGCCGGAGGAGTACGACCCGATCGCGGAGCGCTCGCTGGGCAACCACCCCCAGGCCTACAGCCACCTCGGCCTGATCCGCTGCGCGCAGCTGCTGGCCGCCCGCTAGCCGACCGGCCCTGTTCCGCAGCGGGGACCGGCAGTAGCCCGGCCAAGGCCCCGCCTCCCACCCGGAGGCGGGGCCTTGGCCGTGCACAGCCACGAAATCCGGCCGCCGGGCGCGGTCGACGCGAGCGGCCAACCCCCCGCCGCTCCGAGCGCGCCCGCACCGTCACGCGGCCCGAACACCTCCGCCGCACCCGGCCGTCACTGCTTCAGCTTGAGCAACTTCAGCGCCTCGCCCAGGTCGTTGGCCACCAGCGCCCTGGTCTCCTTGGGCAGCTTGCCCGAGTCCGGCGGCACCAGCGCCCGCGTGTAGCCCAACCTGGCGGCCTCGCTGAGCCTGCGCCCGACGCCCGTCACGCGGCGCAGTTCGCCGGACAGCCCCACCTCCCCCACCACGACCAGGTCGTGCGGCAGCGGGTGGTCCAGGGCCGCGGAGGCCACCGCGAGCGCCACCGCGAGGTCCACGGCGGGTTCGGTCAGCCTCATGCCGCCGACGGTCGCGGTGAACACGTCCTTGTTGCCCGACGGCACGCGGCCGCGCTTCTCCAGCACGGCCATGATCATCGCGACCCGGGCCGAGTCCAGGCCGCTCACCGCGCGGCGCGGCGCGGGCAGGCTGGTCGGCGTCACGAGCGCCTGCACCTCGCCCAGCAGCGGGCGCTTGCCCTCCACCACGACCGTGATGGCGCACCCCGTGACGTCCTGGTCGCGCCGGTTGAGGAACAGGCCGGACGGGTCCGGCACGCCGACGATGCCGTCGTCGCGCAACTCGAAGCACCCGACCTCGTCGGCCGCGCCGTACCGGTTCTTGATGCCGCGCAACAACCTCAGGGACGAGTGCCGGTCGCCCTCGAACTGGAGGACCACGTCCACCAGGTGCTCCAGCACCCGCGGCCCGGCCACCGAGCCGTCCTTGGTCACGTGGCCCACCAGGACGACCGGCAGGTTCCGCTCCTTGGCGACCGCGATCAACCCGCTGGTCACCGCGCGCACCTGGCTCACCCCGCCGGGCGATCCGTCGACCGCGGGACTGGACATCGTCTGCACCGAGTCGATGATCATCATGCTCGGCCGGACCTGGTCGACCTGGCCCAGCACGGCCGAGATGTCGCTCTCGGCGGCCAGGTAGATCTCGTCGTGCAGGTTGCCCGTGCGGTCCGCGCGCAGCCGCACCTGACCGGCGGACTCCTCACCGGTCACGTACAGGCACCGGCCGACCGTGGCGGCCCACTGGTGGGCGACCTCCAGCAGGAGGGTGGACTTGCCGACACCGGGCTCGCCGGCCAGCAGCACGACCGCGCCCGGCACCAACCCGCCGCCGAGCACCCGGTCCAGCTCGCCGACACCGGTCGGCAGCGCGCGGGCCGACTCGATGTCGACCTGCCCGATGGGCCGCGCCTGCGAGCTCGGCGCGCCCGCCACCAACCGCTGCGGCGCGACACCCCGCTCCTCGACCGTGCCCCACGCCTGGCACTCGGGGCACCGCCCGACCCACTTGGCGACCTCGTTCCCGCACTCGGCACACCGGTAGGTCACCCGAGCGGTCCGCGCACTCTTCACCACGGCGTGGAGGCTACTGACACCCACTGACACCCCCCGCGCACCCGAGGTGTGGCGAAGCCCACCCGCGCGGCGGGTGGGCTTCGGGGGTGGAGCGGGTGGGGCTAGTGCTCGGAGGCGCCTTCCTTGCGGGGCTCCGGCGTCGCGCCGATCGGCAGCGTCAGGGTGACCGGACCCGACTTCTCGAACAGGAAGGTGACCTTCACCGTCTCACCCGGCCGGACCTCCTTCTTGAGGCCCTTCAGGGTGATCTTCAGCTTGCCCGGCACGGTCGGCGCGGCCGAGACCGACTTGGAGGCCGACACCGAGGCGGACGCGGACACCGACGCCGAAGCCGAGGCCGAGGCCGAGGCCGAACCCGTGGTCGACGGGGTGCCGGAGTCCGAGGGGGACGACGTCGGCGCGACGGTGGTCGTGGTGGCGGACGACGGGGACGCCGACGACGACGGCTTCGCGCCCGTCGTGGTCGTGGTGGGGTGGCTGCCCTCGTCGTCCTGGTCCGCACCGGCGGAGACGGCGGTGCCGGGCTCCAGCTCGACGTCGCCCTCCAGCGCCGCCTTGCCGGATTCCTCGCTGGTCACCTCGACCAGCTTGTCCGCGTCCAGGCCGTTGTTCGCGATCGTGACCACCAGCGGCGCGTCGGCGCCGGAGCGGTACAGCCCGTCCCCCACCGGGAACTTCAGCTGCGCGTCGCGCACGGCGATCTGCCCCGCCTGACCGCTCGCGCCGTTCACCGCGGCGACCTGGCGGTCCGTCTGGGTGATCTGCCCTGCGCTACAGCCCGCTGCGGCCAGACCGAAGCCGGCGACGACCGCGGCCGCCACGGCCAGTCGGCGAGGCGCTGGTGTCTTGTGCTCTGCGCGACCCACGGCTGCTCGGATCCTTCCGGTGTGCTGGCTGGCCGGGCCGTTCCCCGGAAAGGGGCACGACCACCGGTGATGGAGCCTAACCGGGTGCCCGCGACCCGGCGGCACGTGGTGCCCCACAAGTGATCGCGCCGTCCACTGTGGATCAAGATCGGCTCGGCGCGTTGCATGCGAACAGGTGATTTGTCAACCCCCACCAGGACCCTGACCAGCGCGAACCGATCTCCGGACGCCGAAGAGGGGATTGCTCGACGTGTTAGGATGGGGTTAGCGAAAGGGGCAGAGGACACATGGTTTTCAAGGTCGGAGAGACCGTCGTCTACCCGCACCACGGTGCCGCTCTCATCGAAGCGATCGAGACCCGCGTGATCAAGGGCGAGGAGAAGAAGTACCTCGTCCTCAAGGTCGCCCAGGGTGACCTCACGGTTCGCGTCCCCGCAGACAACGCCGAGATCGTCGGCGTGCGCGACGTGGTGGGCCAAGAGGGTCTCGACAAGGTCTTCGAGGTCTTGCGTGCTCCCCACACCGAGGAGCCGACCAACTGGTCCCGGCGGTACAAGGCCAACCTGGAGAAGCTCGCCTCCGGCGATGTGAACAAGGTGGCCGAAGTGGTGCGCGACCTCTGGCGGCGCGAGAAGGATCGCGGACTGTCCGCCGGTGAGAAGCGGATGCTGGCGAAGGCTCGACAGATACTGGTTAGCGAACTGGCGCTCGCCGAGGGCACCGACGAGGACAAGGCCGAGGTCCTCCTCGACGAGGTCCTCGCCACCGCGTCCTGATCCGATTCGAAAAAACTGACACACGGACATGGGTGTAGTCGCGCTCGTGCCCGCGGCGGGCCGTGGTGAACGGCTGGGCTACGGGATGCCCAAGGCTCTCGTGCCGGTCAACGGCGTCCCGCTGCTGGTGCGCGCGGTGCGCGGTCTGCTCGACTCCGGCCGCGTGCGGCACGTGGTCGTCGCGGCGCCGCCCGCCGATGTCGATGTCGTGAGCACCGTCACCGCCCCGTCGGCCTCGGCCGGCGGGGCGGTTCACGTCGTGGCGGGCGGCGCGGAGCGGTCGGACTCGGTCCGGCTGGCGCTGGAGTACGCGCTGCGCGAGATCCCCGGCACCACCGTCGTCCTCGTGCACGACGCCGCGCGCGCCTTCACCCCGTCGGCGGTCGTCGCCGCGGTGGTCGACGCGGTCGAGGCGGGACACCCCGCGGTCGTGCCGGTGCTGCCGGTCACCGACACGGTGAAGGAAGTGGACGACCGGGGTGTCGTGACGTCCACTCCGGACCGGGCGCGACTGCGGATCGTGCAGACACCACAGGGTTTCGCGGCCGACGTGCTGCTGCGGGCGCACGAGTCCGGGTTGCACGCGACCGACGACGCGGGCCTCGTGGAGCGGTTGGGCGTGCCCGTGCTGACGGTGCCCGGCCACCAGGACGCCCTGAAGATCACCACCCCGTTCGACCTCGCGGTCGCGCGGGCACTGTTCCCGGAGGACGGACGATGACCACCGGCACGCCCAGGGTCGGCGTCGGCACCGACGTGCACCCGATCGAAGCCGGCCGGGAGTGCTGGCTCGCCGGGTTGCGCTGGGACGACGCGGACGGCTGCGCGGGCCACTCGGACGGCGACGTGGCGGCGCACGCGCTGTGCGACGCGCTGCTGTCGGCGGCCGGTCTCGGCGACCTCGGCGCGATCTTCGGCACGAGCGACCCGCGCTGGTCGGGCCGGCACGGCGTCGAGTTCCTGGCCGAGGTGCGCAGGCTGGTCGAGGAGGCCGGCTACCGGGTCGGCAACGCGGCCGTGCAGGTGATCTGCACCTCGCCCAAGGTCGGCAGGCGGCGGGCCGAGGCGCAGGAGGTGCTGTCGGCGGCGGTCGGCGGGCCGGTGTCGGTCAGCGGCACGACGACCGACGGGCTCGGTCTCACGGGGCGGAACGAGGGGATCGCGGCCGTGGCGACGGCCCTGCTGGTCCCCGTAGCCTGATCACCATGGCGGTTACTCTCAGCGAGGCGGTCAAGGCCCTGGTCGACGGCCGCAACTTCGCCACGATCTCCACGGTCAACGCCGACGGCAGCCCGCACAGCGCGGTCATGTGGATCACCCGGGACGGCGAGGACCTGCTGTTCTCGACGCTCCAGGGCCGCAAGAAGGAGCGCAACCTCCGGCGCGACCCGCGGGTGAGCGTGTCGGTCTGGGACCAGGACGGCCCGGAGTCCTACGCGGAGTTGCGCGGCACCGTGACGATCACCGAGGACGAGGGCGGCGCGGTGAAGGACGCGCTGGCGCACAAGTACACCGGCAAGCCCTTCCCCGAGGAGGCGCCCGGTTCGGTGCGGGTCGTGCTCCGGGTTTCGGTGGACAGGGTGACCGGCCACACCACCTGAGCGGCTAGCCGAGCGCCCGGCGCACCTCCGACAAGCCCTCCATGCACGGCACCAGTCGGTGGTCGCCGGGTCCGTAGGCGTTCTCGAACACCTCCAGCGCCCGTTCCAGCAGCGGGCCCGCCTCGGCGTGCTCGCGGGCCGCGACGAGCGCCGTGCCGAGTCCCTCCAGCGACACGCCGACCCTGATGTGGGTCGGGTCGAAGCACGCCGAGTTGATCTCCACGGCGGCGCGCAGGAGCTCGACGGCCTCGGCAGGCCTGCCCCGCGCGAGCAGCACCCGGCCCAGGTTGTGCAGGCGCACGGCCACCTCCGGGTCGCCCACGCCGTAGTGCTGCTCGGCCAGCCGCAACGACTTGCCCAGCCGCGCCCGCGCCTCGGCGAGGTCGCCGACGGCGGCCAGCGCGGCGCCGGTGTTGTTCAGGTACGCGACGAACCGCTCCGGGTCCCGCCGGCACGGCCCGGCCGCCTCCAGGCTCGCCAACGCCTCCGCGGGCCGGCCGAGGTCCAACAGCACCAGACCCAGCTCGTTGTGCGCGAACCAGCAGGGCGCGACCAGGAGTGCCTGGCGCAGCAGGGCTTCGGCCGGTTCGGGCCGGCCGGACTCGCGCAGCGCGCGGGCCAGGTTCGTGGCGCAGGTGGCGTGGTCGGGGTGCTCGGGCCCGTAGACGACCTCCACGATCGCGAGCGCCCGCTCGAACAGCTCGAGCGCGGCCGTGAGCTGGCCCTGGGTCTGGAGGAACGTCGCCGCGCGGTCGAGCAGCCACCCGCACACCGGGCTGACGCCGGTGCCCTTGCCGCACGCGGCCAGCACGTGCGGCAGCAGCAGCTGCCAGCGCGGCCGGTGCGCGGGTTCGCCGGTGATCCGGGCGGGCACGTCCGCGGCGAGCAGCGCCGGCACGACGGCCGCGTGGTCCTCCCGGGCCCGCAGGGCCTCCCGGAGCCCGGTGTCGAGCAGCGTGACGCGGTCGGCGGTGCGGGTGACCAGCGAGTGCTCCACGAGCACGCCCACGACGTCCACGAACTGCTCGGGCCTCGCCGCGACGTCGGCCAGCGGCGCGGGCAGCAGTTCGGCGTGCCGGGTGAACAGGTCCATCGGCACCGGGTCCGGCGCGAGCCGGGCGAGCAGGCACACCAGCAGGAACGCGGCCGGGTGGGCGCGCTCGAGGCGGGCCAGCCGCGCGGCCGGGTCCGCCGACCCGTACTGCTCGGCGAGCTGGGTCGCGGTGGCGATGACGGCGGGCAGGCCGCCGCACTGCTCGGCGAACCGGGCGGCGGTCGCGCCGTCGAGCGACGGCAACCGGCGGCGCAGCAGGGCGATCGAGGTGTCGACGTCGAACGGGCCGACGGGCACGACGCGCCCGAGCGAGCCGAACTCCGTCGACCGGGTGGTGATCACCACCCGGTCGTGGTCGAGCAGGTGGTCGTGCAGCGCGAGCGGGCTGGTGGCGCCGTCGAAGACGATCAGCGACCGCCACCCGTCGTGGCGCCGCCCGCCGAGCCTGCGGCGCAACCGGGCCAGGTGGTCCGGCACCAGCGCGGGCTCGGCCGAGGGCACCCACCAGACCACGTCGAACGCGGACGAGTGCCGGTGCGCGTACTCGACCACCAGTTCGGACTTGCCGACGCCGGTCGGACCGACAAGCACCTGCGGTCGGGCGACCCGGCGGAACGCGCGGTCCAGCAGCGCCAGCTCCGCCTCCCGGCCGACGAACAGCGGGTTGCGCGGCGGCACGTCCCAGATCTCCGGCAGCGCGCCGGGGAACGACGGCGCGCCGCCGGGGAAGGTCGGGGCCGCGTCGCGCTCGGGTCGGGACGCCAGGGCGCCGCGCACCACGTCGTGCAGCCGGCGGCGGATCACGCCCTCGCCGACGCCGAACAGGTCCTCGCCGGGCGCCGAGCCGAGCGCGCCGGGCGTCGGGCAGTCCTCCACCCGCAGCACGACCAGCTTGCGCCGCTCGCCCAGGGGGTCGTCGCGCCACGCCGCCCGCCAGTCCGGCGAGCCCCACACCGACGCCAGGTAGGCCTCGGACAGCAGCACGACGACGCGCTCCGCCTCCCGCACCCCGGTGGCCATCCGGTGCACCCAGTTGCGGCCGGGGAGCATGTCCCAGGCCTGGATGAGCACGGTGTGGCCGTCCGCCTCCAGCCGCCACGCCACCCAGTCGGCCCAGGACTGGTCCTCGCCGGTGTAGGACACGAAGAAATCCGCCGTCGACACCCCTGCCATCCAACGGCACCGGGGCGACCCGGTAAGCGCACATTTGCGGAACGTGGCGGTCACCATCGGCTGGTCGACGGAAAGGTCCAGACCACGTAGGTTCGTGGGGTGACGATCCGCGCCGTCCTCTTCGACTTCTCCGGCACCCTCTTCCGCCTGGAGCACGACTCGCTGCACGAGCACGCCGAACTGATGCGGGCGCTCACCGCGCCCGTGGGCGTGGTCGAGGGCCTCGACGTGTCGCCCGAGGAGTGGGAACGCCGCGACCTCGACGCCGACCTGCACCGCTCGCTGCACGTGACCGCCCTGGCGAACGCCGGCGCGGCCGACCCGCACGGCTTCTACGACAACCTGATCAGCCCGCCGTTCTGGCAGCCCTACCCGGACACCGCGGCCGCGCTCGGCACCGCGATCCCGACCGCCGTGGTGAGCAACATCGGGTGGGACATCCGGCGCGTCTTCGACCGGCACGGCGTGCGCCACCTGGTCGACGAGTACGTGCTCTCCTACGAGGAGGGCGTGGTCAAGCCCGACCCGAAGATCTTCCGGATCGCCTGCGAGCGGCTCGGCGTGCACCCCTCCGAGGCTCTGATGGTCGGGGACAGCGAGGAGGCCGACGGCGGCGCGGCGGCGGTCGGCTGCCGGGTCGAGATCGTGCCGCCGGACCCGACCGGCGAACGCCCCGACGCCCTGCTGGAAGTGCTGCGCAAGCACATCTGATAAGGCGATTCAACCCTCTGTGGCCAACGCCCGTACCATCTGCGTGTGAGCCTCCACCTCTTCGACACCGCGACCCGGTCAACGCGGGAGTTCCTCCCGCAGGTCAGCGGAACGGCGTCGATCTACGTGTGTGGGGCGACCGTGCAGGGCGTGCCGCACATCGGCCACGTGCGCAGCGGGCTGAACTTCGACGTGCTGCGGCGCTGGCTGGCGCGCGACGGCGCGGACGTCCGGTTGGTGCGCAACGTCACCGACATCGACGACAAGATCCTCGCGAAGGCGGCGCAGGCGGGCCGGCCGTGGTGGGAGTGGGCGCTGACGCACGAGCGCGCGTTCGCCGACGCCTACACCGCGCTCGGCTGCCTGCCGCCGTCCTACGAGCCGCGCGCGACCGGTCACACGACCCAGATGGTCGACCTGATGGCGCGGTTGATCGACAAGGGCCACGCGTACGCCGCGGACGGCGACGTGTACTTCGCGGTGCGGTCGTTCCCGGCGTACGGCGCGCTGTCCGGCCAGAAGCTGGACGAGGTGCACCAGGGCGAGTCGGCGGCCACCGGCAAGCGCGACCCGCGCGACTTCACGCTGTGGAAGGCGGCGAAGCCGGGCGAGCCGTCGTGGCCGACGCCGTGGGGCCCCGGCCGGCCGGGCTGGCACCTGGAGTGCTCGGCGATGGCGACCGCGTACCTCGGGCCGCGGTTCGACATCCACGGCGGCGGCATCGACCTGATCTTCCCGCACCACGAGAACGAGCAGGCGCAGTCGCGCGCGGCGGGCGACCACTTCGCCGAGTACTGGATGCACAACGCCTGGGTCACCATGAGCGGCGAGAAGATGTCCAAGTCGCTGGGCAACGTGGTGTCGATCCCGGAGATGCTCAAGCGGGTGCGCGCGGCCGAGCTGCGCTACTACCTCGTGGGGCCGCACTACCGGTCCACGATCGAGTACTCCGAGACGGCGCTGGAGGACTCGGTCTCCGGCTACCGGCGGGTGGAGTCGTTCCTGCGCCGGGTGGTCGAGCGGACCGGCTCGGTCTCCGACGACGGCTCGTACACCCCGGCGTTCGTGGCGTCGATGGACGACGACATGGGCACGCCGGGCGCGCTCGCCGCGATCCACAAGCGGGTCCGCGAGGGCAACACCGCGCTGGAGGCGGGCGACGACCTGACCGCGCGCGCGGCGGCCTCGTCGGTGCGCGCGATGACCGGGGTGCTGGGCCTCGACCCGTTGTCGTGGACCGATTCGGCCCGGGACGACAGTGGCCGCAAGGCGCTGGCGGCGTTGGTCGAGCAGTTGCTCGAGGAACGCCAGAAAGCCCGCAGGGACCGGGACTTCGCGCGGGCTGACGCCTTGCGCGACCACCTGCTCCTGGCCGGGATCGCCGTCGAGGACACCCCCGACGGTCCGCTTTGGACGTTGAAGGACGACTAGACCGTGGCAGGGAATTCCAAGCGCCGGGGTGCGATGCGCAACCCGGGCTCCAAGAAGGGCGCGGTCGTCGGGTCCGGCGGGCAGAAGTCGAAGGGCTTGCAGGGCAAGGGTCCGACGCCCAAGGCGTCGGACCGGCCGAACCACCCGGCCTACAAGCGCGCGCAGGCGACCGCGAAGGTCGAGCAGGCGCGCACGCAGCGCCGTCGTGTCGCGGAGAACCAGCCGGAGACCGTGGCGGGCCGCAACCCCGTCGTGGAGTGCCTCCGCGCGGAGATCCCGGCGACGGCGCTGTACGTGGCGCTGGGCATCGACAGCGACGACCGGGTGGCCGAGGCCGTGCGGCTGGCCGCGACCCGGGGCATCTCGGTGCTCGAGGTCGCGCGCGGCGAGCTGGACCGGATCACCGGCGGCGCGATGCACCAGGGCCTCGGCCTCCAGGTGCCGCCGTACGAGTACGCCGAGCCGCGCGAGCTGCTCAAGACCGCGCAGCAGTCGGGCAACCCGCCGCTGCTGGTCGCGCTGGACGGCGTGACCGACCCGCGCAACCTGGGCGCGGTCGTGCGGTCGGCGGCGGCGTTCGGCGCGCACGGCGTCGTGCTGCCGCAGCGGCGTTCGGCGAGCATCACGGCCGTGGCGTGGCGCACCAGCGCGGGCACCGCGGCGCGGATGCCGATCGCGATCGCCACCAACCTGACCCGCCAGCTGCGCGAGTGGGCCGAGGCCGGGCTGATGGTCGTCGGCCTGGACGCGGACGGCGACGTGGACGTGGACGGCCTCGAGCTCGCCACCGGTCCGCTGGTCGTGGTCGTCGGCTCGGAGGGTCGGGGGCTGTCCCGGCTGGTGCGCGAGACGTGCGACCAGACGGTGTCGATCCCGATGTCGCCGGGCGTGGAGTCGCTGAACGCCTCGGTCGCCGCCGGCGTGGTCCTGGCCGAGGTGGCCCGCCGCCGCCGCGTCGCCGCCCGCGGCTAGCAGTCCGGGCGTAGAAGTCCGGGCGTAGCAGTTTCGGACCGTCGCACGTGATCACCGACCGGGATCACGTGCGACGCCGACCCCGGTGGCGTGCCCGCCCTGAGGCACCTCGCCCCCAGGGCACCGCAACCGGCCCCGAACGCCACCGTGGCCGCCCGCACGCCACCGAGCGGGGTCGGGTGGCGACTCCGGGTCGTGGTGCGCTCTTCGCGCCGTGTTCGAGACATCGCGCTCGGTCGCCGGATAGGGTCACGGGCGATGTCGTTCGCCTCGCCCCTGTTCCTGTGGTTGTTCCTGCCGCTCGTGCTGGCGGCACTCCTCGCCGCACCCCGGAACCGGCGCAACCTGGTCGTGGCGATCGCCAGTGTGCTGTTCTACGCGACCGGCGCGGGCGGCACGACGTTCCTGCTGCTGGCGTGCGTGGTGGTGAACTTCCTGGCCGGGCGGCGGCTGGAGCCCGACGACACCCGGCCCGAGGGCTCGCGGCGCGGGCTGCTGGTCGGCGTGGTCGTGTTCGACCTGGCCGTGCTGGTGGTGTGGAAGTACCTGGGCTTCGCGACCGAGCAGGCGCACGCGATCGCGTCGCTGGTCGGCGCGGACCTGCCGGTGGTGCACCTGGCGCTGCCGATCGGCATCTCGTTCTACACGTTCCACCACATCTCCTACGTCGTGGACGTGTACCGGGGCGAGCGGCGCGCGCTGCGCGACCCCGTGTCGTTCGTGACCTACATCGCGATGTTCCCGCAGCTCATCGCGGGCCCGATCGTGCGGTACCGGGAGATCGCGGACCAGTTGCCGCAGCGGCGCACGCACCGGCTGGACGACATCGCGGCGGGCTTCCCGCGGTTCGCGCTCGGGCTGTGCAAGAAGGTCGTGATCGCCGACTCGCTGGCGCCGCTGGTCGACGCGTGCTTCGCCACCCCCGGCGACCGGATGACCTCGGGCATCGCCTGGATCGGCGCGATCGGCTACACGCTCCAGCTCTACTTCGACTTCTCCGGCTACTCGGACATGGCGATCGGGCTCGGCCGGATGCTGGGATTCCGGTTGCCGGAGAACTTCGCCCGGCCCTACTCGTCGGTGACGATCACCGAGTTCTGGCGGCGCTGGCACATGTCGCTGTCCCGGTGGTTCCGGGACTACGTCTACATCCCGCTGGGCGGCAACCGGCACGGCGTGGCGCGCACCTACCGGAACCTCGGAATCGTATTCGTGCTCACCGGTTTCTGGCACGGCGCGAACTGGACGTTTCTCGTCTGGGGTTTGTTCCACGGCGCGCTGTTGATCGTGGAACGGCGTTTCGGCTGGGATTCGGGACCGCGCCGGAAAGGCCCGGCAATTGCCCGGCGGGCGCTCACGACGTTGCTCGTGGTAATCGGCTGGGTGTTCTTCCGGTCGGCCGACCTCGGTGCCGCGCTGACCATGATCGGTCATCTTCTGGTCCCCGATTTCGGCGGTCTCGGCGAGACCGTCTCGGCGGCCGCCACGAATCAGCGGATCGTGCTCCTGCTGATCGGGTTGATCATTCTGGTGCTGCCCGACCACCCGGTGACCGGGCCATACCTGGAGTCCTCACGCGACCGCGTCGCCACGGCCGCTAGGGTGTCCCTGATGACGGCGGGTGTCGCCTACTCCGCGATCCTGGTCGCGGGTGGGACGTTCAGCCCGTTCCTGTACTACCAGTTCTGAAGATCGGCACCGGTCGGCGCCGCAACAATTGCCGATCGGGCGGCCCAACGGGACTCGTCGGCACGCACGAACGCACTGGACCGGTCGGCCCAGCGGTCCCGGAGCCAATGGAGGTCACCCTGACGTAGGGTAGGCGGGCATTGCTCGCGCCGGGGCACGTACGGTCAACTGTCAAGAATGGACAGCAGTCTTTTTGCCGATGTAACTACTTTATGTAACTGATCTGGTCCGTTCGGGTACACACTGTGGTAGGACAGAGATTGCACAACCAGCAGCTTCTACCGTGCTAACCGAGGAAATTGTTACTTCGGGTGGGGGTAACGTGACTCACTCATCGGGGACTGAACTCCCGGGGTCGTCGTGACGCCGGGTGGCGCGGTGCGCGCGCTCGTGGGCAACCGCGAGTTCCGCGGGCTGTGGATCGGTTCGACGGTGTCGACCGCGGGCGACCAGCTGGCCGCCGTCGCGCTGTCGCTGCTGGTGTTCGAGCGCACGCAGTCGGCCGCCTGGACGGCCCTGACGTGGTCGCTGACGCTGTTCCCGCCACTGGTCTCCGGCCCGCTGCTGGGCTGGGTGGCCGACCGCTACCCGCGCCGGACGGTGATGATCTGCTGCGCCTGGCTCCAGGCCGCCCTGATGGGTCTGATGGCCGTGCCGGGCGTGCCGCTGTGGGCCATGATCGTGCTGCTGGTGTCGGTGCTGATGATCTCCTCGCCGTTCCTCGCGGCGCAGGAGGCGAGCCTGCCCTCGGTGCTGCCGGGCGACCGGTACGACGATGGCGTCGCGCTGTTCGGCACCTCGGTGGACGTGGCGCAGATGGCCGGGCTCGCGGGCGCGGGCTTCCTGGTGACCGCGGCCGGGCCGAACGTGGCGCTGGCCGCGAACGCCGCGTCGTTCGTGCTCGTGGCGGTCCTGGTGCAGCTGTCGGTGAGGTTCCGGCCGGCCGCCGACCCGCACGGGAGCCGGAATCGGGATCCCGAAGGTCCCAAGGGCGCGTTCACACTGCTGGTCACGGAGCCCCGGCTGCGCTCGCTGATGGGCATGCGGCTGCTCGCCGGACTCGCGATGGTGCCCGAGGGTCTCGCCGTGCCGCTGGCCGCCGACCTCGGCGCCGTCTGGGCGGTCGGGCTCATCCTGGCCATCGAACCCGCGGCGAACGTGCTGGGCGTGGCCGTGCTGTTCCGCCTGGTCCGCGACCCGGCGAAGCGCGAGCGGCTGATCGGTCCGCTCGCCATCCTGTCACTGGCGCCGTTGATCATGTTCGCGCTGAACCCGAACCTGACGTGGACCATCGCGCTGCTGGTCATCGCGGGGATGGCCGGCGCGTACCACACGCCCGCCCGCTCGGCGTGGATGCGGATCCTGCCCGACGCCTACCGGGGTCGGGCCTACGGCATCGGCCGTGCCGCGCTGCGCTCCTCGCAGGGCGGCGGCATGGCGGTTGCCGGCGTGGTGGCGCACTCCATCGGATCGGTCACCGCGACGATCGCGGGCGCCGGAGGCATCGGCCTCCTGCTCGCCACCCAGGCGACCGTAGCCTGGCGACGGGCACGCGTCCGGAATGGCCCGGAGGCGGTGGCGATCTGAAACGGAGTCATCACATGTCGCGATTGTCAAACATGAAGGGCCCCTCGGCTGCGGCCCGCCAGTGAGCGGGCACGTACGGTGAACATTCGGACCGGATGAGGAGAAGGTGGTCTCACATGTCGCGGTTGCGCATGGCGAACGCCTCCTTTGTGCGGTTCGGCGTGGAGCCGCGACCGGCCTCGCGAGCGCGCGCGGCGTCACGTTGCCTGCCGGGTAGGGGGTCGTGGTGGAGAACAGTTTGACTGACGGAAAGGCATCCCGGGCAGTCGGCTGGGCCTCGATTCGGAACTGGGATCTCTGGTCGCTGCGGCCTGCTGCGCTCGCCTACTTCCTGGTGATCGAATCGGCGGTAGGCGGTGCGGCCATTTGGCTGCTGACATCTCTGGGAACGATCGGGCAAGCCGATTGGATGCGGTTCGGCGCCGTCATGTTCGCCATCACGGTGCACTTGACGATCGTTCGTCGCGCAGAGGAGTCGCGTCGTGACGAATCGTCCGGACCGCACATCGACCTGACCTCGGTGTGGACCTTCGCGGCGGCCATCGCGCTGCCCGGCGCGCTGGTCGTGCTGGTGACGATCTGGATGCGCATCCTGGTGCAGCCGATCGCCCGCCGACAGCCGCACCGGTTCGTGTTCAGCACGGCGAGCATCCTCGGTGGAACTCTGCTCGCGTGGGCCGTGGTCCACCTGTCGGGATTCACGTTGTTGGCGACCGGCAACGTGTGGAAAGACCTGAGCCTCGTGCTCGTGCTGATCGCCGCCGCGGTGCTGAACTGGTCCGCGCAGGGCATGAACATCGCGGTCGCGCTGAAGATCGTCACCCCGCACACCCGGATCGTCGAGTTCCTCGGCTCGCGCGCGGACAACATGCTCGAGCTGAGCACGCTCGGCGCGGGCGCCATGCTCGGCATGCTGATGACGACGCACTGGGTCGGGCCGCTGCTGCTGGTGTTCCCGGTCATCCTGGTGAACTCGCTGCTCTACCACGCGGCCGAGCGCCGGGCGCACCTCGAGCGGCTGCTGCGCGAGCAGGAGCAGGTCCAGGCCCGGCTCACCGAGGACGCGCACACCGACTTCCGCACCGGCCTGCTGAACACCACGGGCCTGAACGAGTACGCGTCCCGGCTGACCGAGCGGTGCGGCCGCGACGGCACCCAGGTGACCGTGCTCGCGATCGACCTCGACCACTTCAAGAAGATCAACGACACCTGGGGCCACCCGGCGGGCAACGCGGTGCTGGCCGAGGTGGGCCGCATCCTGCGCGAGAAGCTGCGCCCGGGCGACGTGGCGGGTCGGGACGGCGGCGAGGAGTTCGTGGTCGTGCTGGCCGACACGGGCGTCGCCGCGGGCACCGCGATCGCCGAGCGGGTGCGCGAGGCGATCGGCGAGATGACCGTCGAGACGACCGACAAGCACCGCAACAACGTGACGCTGCGCGGCCGCAACCTGCCGCTCAACGCCGACGGCCCCGAGGTGCGCGCCATCTCCGCGTCGATCGGCGTCGCCGTGCTGCCGGAGAACGGCGACACCCTGGCGGCGGGCCAGCACAGCGCCGACGCGGCGCTCTACGCGGCCAAGGAGAACGGCCGCAACCAGGTCCGCGTGGCCGGTGTCGACTTCCACCCCCGCAGGCTGCCGGCGCCGCGGGTGGACGAGCCCGAGGTCACCCGCTCCGCCTGACCGACCGTCCCACCCGGACACCGGGCACGGACCGTCGTCGCGGTGTAACGCAGGGTGTTCACAGTGGGGACGCGCGATCACCGGCGTGCTGGGTGCTCGTGTCCTCGGCATCCGGCGCTCGATTCAGCGCAGCGCCAACCCCGGGTAGGTCGGTCGAGGGTGGGCTACCCGCTGCGAACCCGGCCAAACCCGATCGGGCGAAGTTTTCTAGACGGTCCTGGTTTGCGGCGTGCCGAAGCCCCGGCACAGCAGGTAGGTGAGGAACGAGATGGCCGTGACGAACGCGCTCACCGGCACGCCGGGCGCCAGGGAGAGCAGGATCCCGCCGACCACGGCGAGTTCGGCGAACAGCACGGCCAGCAGCGTGGCGCGGACCGGCGAGGCGGTCACCCGGGCGGCCGCGGCGGCCGGGGTGATCATCAGCGACAGCACCAGCAGCGCGCCGACGATCTGCACGCTCAGCGCCGTGGCGATGCCCACCAGGACCGCGAACACCACGGAGAGCGTGCGCACCGGCACGCCGCGCGCGGTCGCCACGGCGGCGTCCACGGACGCGAAGTGCAGCGGCCGGTAGATCGCCGCCAGCACGCCGAGCACGACCACCGACGCGCCGATCAGCAGCCACAGGTCGGTCGAGCCGACGCTGACGATCTGCCCGGTCAACAACCCGAACTTGTTCGCCGAGCGGCCCTTGTAGAGGTACAGGAACAGCACGCCGAGCCCGAGCCCGAACGCCAGGATCGCGCCGATCACCGAGTCCCGGTCCGAGTCGCGCCGGGACAGCAGCCCCAGCAGCAGCGCGGCCACCACGGACCCCGCCAGCGCCCCGTACCCCACGCCGACGCCGACCAGCAGGGCCGCCGCGCCGCCGGTGAACGCCAGCTCGCTCGTGCCGTGCACGGCGAACGCCATCTTCCGCGTCACGACCAGCGGCCCCAGCAGGCCCGCGACCGCGCCGAGCACGGCGCCCGCCACGAGCATCTGCTGCACGAACCCGTAGCCCAGGAGCTGCGCGGTGAGCCCCCAGTCGAAGAACTCCCCCATCAGCCCTCTTCCTCGACGTGGTGCGGCTCGTCCTCGCACACGTGCTGGGCGCCCACCACGTGGATCTGGTCGCGCACGCGGACCACCTCCACGTTCGTGCGGTACAGCTCGGACAGCGTCGCGGACGTCATCACCTCGGCGGGCGTGCCGATCCGGAACCGGCCGTCCACCAGGTACAGCACCCGGTCCACCAGCGGCAGCACCGGGTTGATCTCGTGCGTCACGAACAGCACGGCGGTGTCCGCCTCGCGCCGCCGCCGGTCGATCAGGTCGCTGACCACCCGCTGGTGGGCGAGGTCGAGCGAGAGCAGCGGCTCGTCGCACAGCAGCACGCCCGGGTCGCCGACGAGGGCCTGCGCCACCCGCAGCCGCTGCTGCTCGCCGCCGGACAGCAGCCCGATCGGCGAGTCCGCGTACCGGGTCGCGCCGACGGCCTCCAGCGCGGCGTCGACCCGTTCCCGGCGCACCGCGCGGCCACGCCACCCGATGCCCCAGCGGTGCCCGTCGAGGCCGAAGCCGACGAGGTCGCGACCGCGCAGGGTGAGCGTGGCGTCGAGCGCCCGCTGCTGGGGGATGTAGCCGATCCGGCGCGGCCCGCCGACCACCTCGACGGTGCCGGCGGCCAGCGGCTGGAGGCCGAGCAGCACCTTCATCAGGCTCGTCTTGCCCGACCCGTTGGGCCCGAGCACCGCGATGAACTCGCCCGGCGCGACGTCGAGGTCGAGGCCGTCCCACAGCACCCGGTCCCCGTAGGACAGTCGCGCGCCGCGCAGCGCCACCGCCGCGTCCACCCGGGCCGCCACCCGCGTGGTCATGCGCCGAGCGCGACCACGAGCGCGTCCACCTGTTTCGTCATCCAGTCAAGGTAACCGGTGGCGCCGGCCGGGAGCGTCTCGGTGACCTCGACCACCGGCACGCCCACCTCCTTCGCCTTCGCCACGACCTGGTTCGTCGCCGCGTTCTCCGTCTGCACGTTGTTCACCAGCGCCACGACCTCCTTGCGGCCCACCAGTCCCAGCACGTCGGCCAGCGCCGCGGCGGGGATGTCCGTTTCGGACTCGACGGCCTCGCTGAACGACGCGGGCGTCACGTCGTCCACGCCGGCCGTGTCGAGCAGGTAGTGCGACACGGGCTCGGTCTGGAGCACCTTGCGGTCCTTGCCCTTGCCCTCGAGCTCGGTCTTCAGCTCGTCCAGCTTGCGCCCGAACCGATCGGCGTTCGCCTCGAAGGTCGCCTTGCGGTCGGGCGCGATCTCGGACAGGTCGGACGCGGCCTGGTCGGCGACCTTGTGGACGGTCGCGAGGTCGTACCAGACGTGCTCGTTGACCTCGTGCTTCTCGCCCTGGTCGTCGTGGCCCGCCGCCTTGCCGGACAGCACGAACGTCTCGATCTTGCGGGCGTCCTCGGTCTGGGCGTCGAGCAGCGTGGCGAAGAAGTCGTCGTAGCCGCCGCCGTTGAAGATCACCAGCTTGGCGTCGTGCACGGCGGTCACGTCGGACGGCTTGCCCTCGTAGGAGTGCGGATCGCCGGAGGGGTCGCTGATGATCGCGGTGACGTCGACCTCGTCGCCGCCCACCGCCTTGACCACGCTGCCCCACACGTTGGTGGAGGACACCACCTTGATCTTCCCGCTCGCGGCGGTGGGCGCGGACTGACCGCAGGCGGTCAGGGCGACGGCGGTCACGGCGGCCACCGCGCCGAGCAACGCGTTACGGACAGTCATCTACCCACTCCTCGACAGGCGGATCAACAGGCAATGGAAACCGTTGTCGAGTTCAGTTTAGAACGCTGTGCTGCCGGTTTGTCCACCGACCGGGTGTTCTCGTTGCCACATCCGTGCTCCCGGACACGCGTCAGGGCCACCCCCGGCCGCACGGGGGTGGCCCTGACATGTGCGGGTCGACCCGACGGTCAGTCGGTCAGCCGAAGGCCCGACTCCGGGTGGAACAGGTGGATCTCGCCGGCGCCGCGCACCGCGACCTTGACGCGGTTGCCCAGGGCGGGCGGGGTCCGGCCGTCGACGCGGACCACGAAGCGCTCGGAGGCGTTGCCGATGCGCACCGCGCCGTGCACGAGCGCGTCCGCGCCGAGTTCCTCGACCAGTTCGACGGTCATGTCCATGCCGTACTCGTGCGCCGGGACGAGCGCGAGCGACTCGGGGCGGACACCGAACGTGACCTCGCGCAGGCCCTCGCGGGCGGCCCGGTCGAGCGCGCGGCGGTCCAGCGGCACCACGAGACCGTCGAGCTTCACGCCCTCGGAGGTCAGCGGCACGGTCTTGAGGTTCATCGCCGGCGAGCCCATGAAGCCCGCGACGAACGCGTTGGCCGGCCGGTCGTAGAGCGCGCGCGGGGTGTCGCACTGCTGGAGCAGGCCGTCCTTGAGCACCGCGACCCGGTGGCCCATGGTCATGGCCTCGATCTGGTCGTGCGTCACGTAGATCATCGTCGTGCCCAGGCGCTGCTGGAGCGCGGCGATGTTGGCCCGGGTCTCGACGCGCAGCTTGGCGTCCAGGTTGGACAGCGGCTCGTCCATGAGGAACACGGAGGGCTCGCGGACGATGGCGCGACCCATCGCGACACGCTGCCGCTGACCGCCGGAGAGCGCCTTCGGCTTGCGGTCCAGGTACTTGTTCAGGTCGAGCATGCCCGCGGCCTCTTCGACCTTCTTGCGCACCTCGGCCTTGTTCACGCCGCGCAGCTTGAGCGCGAAGCCCATGTTCTCGGCCACGGTCATGTGCGGGTACAGCGCGTAGGACTGGAACACCATCGCGATGTCCCGGCCCTTCGGCGGCACGTTGGTGACGTCCTTGCCGCCGATGTGGATGGCGCCCTCGTCCACGTCCTCCAGCCCCGCGAGCATCCGCAGCGCGGTCGACTTGCCCGAGCCGGACGGGCCGACGAGCACCAGGAACTCGCCGTCGGGCACGTCCAGGGACAGTTCGTCGACCGCGCGCACCGGCGGGTTGCCGGAGTAGACCCGCGAAGCCTTGACGTAGGAGACCTCAGCCATCGCCACACCTTTCGAGAACACGCTTTCGGGCAACGCTAGGCATTGCAAGCGCTTACGGGAACACCCCCATTGGTCTAGTCCACTACCCCTTCACCGCGCCCGCCGACAGGCCGGCCACCAGGTGCCGCTGCACCAGGTAGAACACGACCACCGCGGGCACCGCCACCAGGATCGACGCGGCGGCGAGGTGACCCCACTCGGTCCGGTTCTGCTGCACGAACACCTGGAGGCCCACCGCGAGCGTCTTCGACCCGTCCGCCGCGGACAGGAACGCCGACGCGAACGCCACCTCGCCCCACGCGGTCAGGAACGCGTAGAACGCGGTCACCGCGAGCCCCGGCCTGGCCAGCGGCAGGATCAGCCGCCAGAAGACGCCGAACGGCGAGAGCCCGTCGACCCGGCCCGCCTCGTCCAGGTCGGTCGGGATGGTGTCGAAGTACCCCTTGAGCAGGTAGGTGCAGAACGGCACCGCGGTCGTGCAGTACACCAGCACCAGGCCGAGCGACGTGCCCTGCAACCCCAGCGCCAGCAGGATGTCGTACAGCGGCACGATCAGCACCGCGAACGGGAACATCTGCACCACCAGGAACGACAGCATCAGCGACCGCTTGCCCGGGAACCGGAAGCGGGACACCGCGTACCCCGTGGTCGCGGACAGGAACACCGACAGCACCGTGGTGAGCGCCGCGATCTGCACCGAGTTCCCGAACCAGGCGAGGAAATCGCCCTTCTCGCCGGACAGCACCCGGACGTAGTTGTCCACAGTGGACTCGTCGAGCAGCCTCGGCGAGGTGCCCACCGCCCGCGCGTCCGGCTTGAACGACGTGACCAGCACCCAGAACACCGGGAACACCGCGATCAGCGACGCCGTCCCGAGCGCCGCGTGCAACCCGACCGACGCGAGCCTGCGCCGTCGTGCCATCACCACACCTCCCCGCCCGCCCGCAGCGCGCGCCGGTGGGCGGCGGCGAACACCAGCAGCACCGACAGGATCAGCACGCCGTAGGTCGACGCGATCGCGAAGTCCCTCGTCGCGCCGGAGAAGAACCGCTCGAAGGCGTAGGTCACCAGGATCCGGGTGTTCGGGTTGGCGCCGGTGACCAGGTAGACCACCGCGAACATGTTGAACGTCCAGATCACGCCCAGCAGCACCACCGTGGACGACACCGACCGCAGCCCGGGCAGCGTCACGTGCCGGAACCGCTGCCACGCCGACGCGCCGTCGACCTCGGCCGCCTCGAAGAGATCGCCCGGGATGGCCTGCAACCCGCCCAGCAGCGCGACCAT
This sequence comes from Actinosynnema sp. NPDC020468, assembly GCF_040642015.1. Classification (NCBI taxonomy): domain Bacteria; kingdom Bacillati; phylum Actinomycetota; class Actinomycetes; order Pseudonocardiales; family Pseudonocardiaceae; genus Actinosynnema; species Actinosynnema sp. NPDC020468. Next base: position 6,284 of record NZ_JBFAEO010000033.1, on the reverse strand, counting down.
CATGAACGGCACGCCCAGCCACACGTTCACGATCACGACCGCGACGAGCGCCCAGTCCGACTGGCCGAGCCACACCGGTCCCGGCAGGCCGAGGGCGCCCAGGGCCTGGTTGACGAGCCCGTACTTCGCGTTGAACAGGTACTTCCAGGCGAACGCGCTGATGAACGCGGGCACCGCCCACGGCAGCATCAGCAGCACCCGGTACACCGCGCGGCCGCGCACCGGCCGGTTCAGCAGCAGCGCGAGCGCCAACCCGATGGTGTAGTGGAAGAACACGCAGCCGAACGTCCACACCAGCGTGCGCGCCAGCGTCGACCAGAACGAGCCGTAGGCGGGGTCGCCGGACAGCACGTTCAGGTAGTTGCGCAGCCCGACGCCGACGTAGGTCGCGGGCCGGTCGAGCACCGGGTTCGCGATGGACGCCTCGTTGACGTCGGTGAAGGTGAAGTAGACGCCCTGCGCGAGCGGGTAGAGCACGAGCGCCCCGACGACCACCACGACCGGCAGCACCATCGCGTAGGCGTACCAGTGCCGTTCCAGGAACCTGCGCACCGAAGCCCTCCCCGGGTCAGCCGATCGAGTACTCGGGCAGGATCTGGTCCTTGTAGGCCTTCGCGACCGCGTCCAGCGCGGACTTCGCGTCCTCGCGGCCCGCCAGCACGTCCGCGTAGGCGATCTTGAGCGGGTCGAACAACTGGCCTCCCTCCGGGATCCACGGCCGGGGGTGCGCCGCGTCGGCCACCGGTCGGAACGCGGACACCACCGCGTTCGCCCGCACGCCCGGATCGTCGTAGGCGGACTTCCGGGTCGGCAGCAGCCCGAGTTCCCGCGCCACCGCGGCCTGCGCCCCGGTGCCGCTCATGCAGGCGACGAACTTCACCGCCGAGTCCGGCGCCCTGCTGCCCTGCCGGATCACGTAGTCGTGCCCGCCGACCGGCGCCGAGCCCTTGCCCGCCGTGACACCGGGCACCGGCGCGATGCCGAGGTTCGCGGCGTCGGCGAACGCGGCGCCCTTGAGGTAGTCGGCGACCGACCACGGCCCGTTGACCACCATGGCCACCTCGCCCGCGCCGAACGCGGCCTGCATGTTCGAGTAGGAGTTGCCCGGGTCCAGCGCGGTGCCGGCCGACTTCGAGGTCAGCAGGTCCTTCGCGGTCTCGAGCGCCCGCACGTTGGCCGCCGAGTTCACCACGATCCGCTTCGCCGCCGCGTCGACCAGGTCGCCGCCCTCGCCGTAGAGGAACGGCAGCGCGTAGTAGGCGTCGTTGTTGACGAAGAACGCCTTCTCGCCGCCGAGCCTCGGTGCCGCGGCCTTGAGCTCGGCCCACGTCCGGGGCGGTTCGACGCCGGCCGCGGCCAGCAGCTTCCGGTTGTAGAACAGGGCGAGCGAGTCGGTCACCTGCGGCACGCCGTACCCGCGACCCTCGTACTTCGTGGAACCGAGTGGTGTTCCCAGGAAGTCGGCGGTGTCGGCGAGGAGGTCGGTGCCGGTCAGGTCCCGCACGTAGCCGAGCTTGGCCAGCTGGGGCACCCAGGCGACCTCGGCGCGGAACACGTCCGGCCCCTGTCCGCCCTGCGCCGCGGTCTTGTAGTTGTTGAGAGCCTGGTCGAAGGCGACCGTCTCGGTCTTCACCCGGAAACCGCCCTTGCCGGCGCAGTCCTGCGCGATCCTGGCGAACACCGGGCTCTCGTTCGGGCCGGAGGTGTCCCAGAAGGTCACCTCGCCCGAGTCGGGTGCGCCCCCGCCGCCACCGCCGCACGCGGTGAGGACGAGGGTGCCGGCTAAACCGGCCGCCACGGCGGTGAAGAGGGTTCGGCGCATCGTCGCTGTCGTCCCTTCCTGCGGACCTCGTCGGACGAGGTGGGGTGCAAGAACTTGCGAAAACGTTGCCGCGGAGTGCATACCCGTGACCGGTTGCGCGTCAAGGGAAGCGCCGCGACAACGCCGTAATGGCGGCGTGCGAACGGGCGAAATCCGGCCGGCCGTTGCAAAAATTTGCCGACACCGGCAGGCTGCACGTCACCGATCAGCGACCCGAGGAGGCACCCGTGCCCGGTCTGTCCGAGATCGCCAGGGCGGCGGGCGTCAGCATCTCCACGGTGAGCCGGGTCCTCAACCGGCGTCCCGGTGTCAACGACGAAACCCGCCAGCGGGTTCTGGCCGTGCTCGCCGAGATGCCCTACACCCCGCGCGGCCTCGGCGCGTTGCAGCGCACCGGCGTCATCGGGCTGCTGGTGCCGGAGCTGTCCAACCCGGTGTTCCCGGCGTTCGCCGAGGCGCTGGAGGTGCGCGCGGCGCGGCTGGGCTACTCGTCGCTGCTGTGCAACACGCGGGCCACCGGCAACGCGGCGATGGGCGAGGAGGAGTACGTCCGGATGCTGCTCGCGCGCGGCGTCGAGGGCATGGTGTTCGTGTCGCCGGAGATCACCAACGTCGAGGTGCCGCTCGGCCAGGCGCCGCGGCCGTCGTACTACGCGAAGCTGCTGGCCGACGGGGTGCACATGGTGTTCCTCAACGGCGCGACACCGTCGCTGGACGTGCCGGACGTGACGGTGGACGAGCAGCACGCCGGGTACGCCGCGACCAGGCACCTGGTGGAGCTGGGGCACCGGCGGATCGGCTTCGTGTCGGGACCGGCGCGCTCGCTGCCGTCGCGGCTCAAGCGCGCCGGGTGGGCGGCGGCGCTGGAGGAGGACGGGCTGCCCGCCGAGTCGGACTTCGTGGCGCACGCGCCGTTTGGGCCGGAGGGCGGCGCGGCGGCGGTGGCGGCGCTGCTGGACACGATCCGGCCGACGGCGGTGATCTGCTCGTCCGACCACATGGCGATCGGCGTGCTGCGGGAGGCGCACCGGCGCGGGCTGTCGGTGCCGGGCGAGCTGTCCGTGGTGGGCTTCGACGACATCCCGCTGGCGTCCTACTGCTCGCCGTCGTTGACCACGCTGGCCCAGCCGATCGAGGAGATGGCGGTGGCCGCGGTGGACGAACTGGTGCACCGGCTGGACCCCGATCGGCGGCGTCGGCACTCCGGCAACTACACGCGGGTGTTCCGACCGCGACTCGTGGTCAGGGAATCGTCTGCGCCACCGCGTTAAGGCCGATTGGTCTGGACCAAAGCGTTGACCGTTGACCCACCTTGACCTGCGGTTATGGAATTTTTGAGGGACGCCGGTCACCCCTACTTCTGTAATTGGTTCTGAACCGTTACGGTCACTTCATGGCGCGGTCGATGCATGTGCGACGCCCGGCGACGCTGGCCTCCTTGGCCGCCGAGCTGGGTGTTTCCCGGACAACGGTGTCCAACGCGTACAACCGTCCCGACCAGCTCTCCCCTGAGCTGCGACGCCGGGTGTTGGAGACAGCGAGAAGACTCGGGTACCCGGGCCCCGACCCGGTGGCCCGTTCCCTGCGGACACGCAAGGCGGGCGCGGTGGGCCTGTTGCTCACCGAGAACCTGTCCTACGCGTTCCGCGACCCCGCCGCGCTCGGCTTCCTCGAGGGCCTGGCGCTGGCCTGCGAGGACGCGGGCACGGGGTTGTTGCTGGTGCCGGCGAACCCGGAGCGGGAAGACGTCGCGGCGGTCCACCGGGCAGGTGTGGACGGCTTCGTCGTGTACTCGGTCCCGGACGACGACCCGCACCTGGCGGCGGTGTTGGAGCGCCCGGTGCCCACGGTCGTGTGCGACCAGCCGGACCTCGGCAACGTCGACCGGGTCGGCATCGACGACCGGGCCGCGATGACCGAGCTGGCCCGGCACCTGATCTCGTTGGGGCACCGGCGGATCGGGGTCGTGTGCATGCGGCTCGGGCGGGACCGCAACGACGGTTTCGTCACGCCGGAACGGCAGCGGACGGCGCACTTCCACGTGCAGCGGTCCCGGCTCGCCGGGCTGGAGCAGGCGTTCACCGAGGCGGGCGTGGACTGGAGCACGGTGCCGGTCGCGGAGCGGTTCGACCACACGATGTCCTCGGGCGCCTCGGCGGCCGGGCAGGTGCTCGAGCGCGACCCGCAGATCACGGCGTTGATCTGCACGTCGGACATCCTGGCGCTGGGCGCGTTGAACGAGGCGCGGCGGCGCGGGCTGCGGGTGCCGGCCGACCTCACGGTGACCGGGTTCGACGGGATCCGCGAGGCCGAGCAGGCCGGGTTGACCACCGTGCGGCAGCCCGTGCTGGAGAAGGGTCGCGCGGCGGGCAAGCTGCTGATGGACTCGGCGGAGCGCACCCGGCCGCGGCAGGTGCTGCTCGCGACGGAGCTGGTCGTCGGCTCCACGGCGGGTTCGCCCAAGGGCGTCGCCGAAGAGCGCTGGTTCGGTCCCTGACGGTTCGACCCGGTGGTGTTCACGTGGTGCGGAAGACCACCGGGTCGCTCGACACGCCCGCGACCGTCGCCACCAGTAGGTAGTCGCCCGGACCGAGCCTGGTCCGCGGCCCGCACCCCGGCTCCGACGTCGTGCCGAGCCAGGTGAGCCCGAACTCGAACCGCTCGCCGGGTTTGATCACCCGGACCTCCGAGCCCTCCGTGTCGTAGCAGTCGTTGCTCGACCACAGGCGCGTGCCGCCGTCCGCCGTCATGACCTTCAGCTCGCGGACGTGCCGCCCGATCTCCCTGGTGCACGGCAGGGTCCCGGTGTTGGTCACCACGATCCTGAACTCCGGCTGCCGCTCGGTCTTCGCCTCGGCCGTGACCTTGAACTGCCTGTCCTCGCACGGTTGCGGCGGCCCCGGCGGCGGGGTGGGCGTGGCCGTCGTCGGTGCCGGGCTCGTGGTGCTGCTGCTGCTCGTGGCGGGCACGGTGCTGCTCGGCGTGGGAGGGTTCGAGGTGCCGCCCGGTTGTGGGGAGGACCCCGGCTCGCCCCGCCCCACGAGGGCCGCCGTCGTCCAGACCGCGGCCACGAGCGCGACCACCCCGAGGGCGATCGCGACGACGCGGCGGCGCCAGTAGACGGTCGGCGGATGCGGGCCTGTGGGCTCGGTCACGCGACCGAAGGTAACCGGGCGTTGGTCTTTTCGTACGCAGGCGGTAGTAACCCGATGTGGTGAACGTGATCCCCGTATCGAACCTATTGCCGACCCCCCGGGCAGAGGTTCCAATCCTGGGGACTTGGAGGTGGAAATGACGTCGATCGACGAGCTCCTACGCCGCAACTCGCTTCTGGGCGACGCCATCGCGGGTGATCGCTCCACGGCCCGGCCGTCGTTGAAGGTGGCCATCCTGACGTGCATGGACTCCCGGATCAGGGTGTTCGAGATCTTCGGGTTGAAGCAGGGTGAGGCGCACGTGCTGCGCAACGCCGGCGGTGTGGTGACCGACGACGTGATCCGGTCGTTGGCGCTGAGCCAGCGGAAGCTGGGCACGCGCGAGGTGCTGTTGGTGCACCACACGAACTGCGGCCTGGAAATGGTCACGGAGGACGACTTCAAGGACGAACTCGAGTCGGACTCGGGTCTGCGCCCGATGTGGTCGGTGGAAGCTTTCCGCGAAGCGAAGGACTCGGTGAAGGGCTCGATGAACCGAGTCCGCCACAGCCCGTTCCTCCCCCACCGCGACCAGGTCCGAGGTTTCGTCTACGACGTCCACACCGGCGCCCTCACCGAGGTCGTGTAACTCCCCCACGCCGCCAGGCCCTCCGCGCCCCACTGCGGCTCTTCTCACTCCCACCACGCGGGTCGTAGGATTGTTCAACAATCCCACGACCCGCGTGGCTTTTACTTTGCCCTCTTGTTCAACAAAAGACACACTCCCTCGTTGAACCACAAGATCGTCCTACAATCCAACAATCCCCCACCGCACGCAGCGCGGCCCAGCGGGCACGACGCGGCGAGTTTCAGACAGGCAGCGTCCGTACGGGAGTTGGCCACGCCGACGCCTCACCACGAACCCACCTTCCAAAATCACCAGGCCCCCGAACAACCACCATCACCCCGCACCCGTTCCCAACTTCGGCCACCACCACCACCGCCAGTCACCACCACCGCCAGTCACCGCCAGTCACCAATGGCCGCCGCTGCCACCGACGCCCCCCGCTGTCGCACACCGCCGCCGCACGACCCACCCACCCCACGGCTCTAATCGCCCCACCTTCGCCCAGCCCAGCTCGACCCGGCCCAACTCGACCCAGCCCCACTCAGCCCGGCGGGCGGCGGTGGTCGGTGGCCGGCGAGCGGCGGCGGGCGAGCGGCGGCGGGCGAGCGGCGGCGGCAGCAGCTGGCGAGCACGGTGAACCTGGTGGTGTTCGGGCTCAAGGCGCTGGCGCAGATCCCGGCCGTCGCGGCGGTGGGCGACT
>NZ_JBFAEO010000032.1:0-96746 GCF_040642015.1 Actinosynnema sp. NPDC020468 | reverse complement strand
GCCGTCGAGCACGAAACCCTCGTACCGCTCGACCTTCGGCTTGCGCTGCGGGTGCGAGGCACACCCGCCCGACCCGACCGGCTTCCAACGGGTCCGGCCGCCGAGCGTTGCCGTTGGGAGTCTCGGGGGTGCGCGTGGTGGCGGGGAGTGCGAGTACCCGCCACCACGGCGCTTTCTCCTCCTGGATCAGCCCCTCGCGTGCACGTCGGGAGTGCCGGCCTCGGACTCGTTCGCCCGGAAACCGCCCGCGGGGGACCGGCCGCCCCGGTTCGTCCCGTCGGTGTGGCGAAGGACGTGCGCGGGCCCGCAGGGATGGGCCCGGGCACCACCACCTCCGGACGCCACCGCCGGTGAGGCGGGTGACACCCGGGGCACGGAACGCCGGTACTTCTCGACCACCACGATCTCCTTCGTTGCAGGGTGAAGGTCTCGCGTGGTTTTCACATTAAGAGCAGATGACCGCCGGACGTCATACGTCTTGGGCATAAAGGCGGTCGATGGGCGTCGCGTCGGCCATCAACCCGATCATGCCCGACACCAGCCGCAGCTGGTCGACGCCGCGGATGTCCGCTTCGACCAGTCGCGGTGAGCACACCACCACCGCCACCGCCTGCGCCCGCGAGAGGGCGACGTTCAACCGGTTGCGGGACAACAGGAAGTCCAGCCCGCGCGGCAGGTCCACGGCGGCCGACGACGTCATCGTGGTGATCACGACCGGCGCCTCCTGCCCCTGGAACCGGTCCACCGTGCCCACCCGCACGTGCTCGTAACCGTGTTTCGCCAACTCCCGCCGCACCAACCGGACCTGCATGTTGTACGGCGCCACCACGAGCACGTCCGAGTCGTCGAGGGCCCGCGAGGTCGCGCCGTCGATCCACAGGCGACCCACCAGCTCGCGGACCAGCTCGACCACGACCCGGGCCTCCTCGACCGACGACGTCGTGTTGTGCCGGTGCGCCACCTCGCGCAGGTACACCCCCGACGCCAACCCGGCGACGCCCCGTTCCGCCGCGCTGGGGTGCGCGTGCAGCAACCCGGCGTAGGACAGGTTCGACACCGGCTCGCACACCGCCGGGTGCATCCGCCGCGTCTGGTCCAGGAAGTACCCCAGGTGCGCCGGGATCACGTCCGCGTCCCCGATGAGGTGCCCCAGCGCCGACGCGTCCGCGCCCGCCGGGTGCGTGCCCTGCACGACCTGCGGCAACTGCTGCGGATCGCCCAGCAGCACCAGGTTGCGCGCGCACGTCGACACCGCCAGCGCGTCCGCGAGCGCGAACTGCCCCGCCTCGTCCACGATCAGCACGTCGAACGGCTGCTCCCGCAACGCCGCGTTGGCGAACGTCCAGGCCGTGCCGCCGACCAGGTGGCCGCCACCCTGGTCGGTGCGCCACCGCGCCAACGCCCCGTTGTCCCGGGGCTGCTCCCAGGAGCACCCAGGCACCGGCTTCCCCTTGGCCCGCTTGGCGGTGGGGATCGGCACCCCGGCCTCCCGCCCGGCCGCGAGCGCCGCCGCCAACACGTTCTCCACGGCCTTGTGGCTGTTCGACGTCACCCCGACACTGCGCCCGGACCGGACGAGGTGCGCGATCAACCGCCCGGCCAGGTAGGTCTTGCCGGCGCCGGGCGGCCCCTGCACGGCCAACGTGGACCCCCGCAACGCGTCCACGGCGGCGATGACGTCCGCGATCACGTCGGCACCGCGCGGCAACCCGTCGACCCGCAACCGCGGCGCCGTCCGCCGGACCAGGTCCACCCCGGGGTGCGGCAACAACTCCGGCAGGTGCTCCACCACCTCCCGCGCGAGCTCGTACACCGCCTCGTCCTTGGGCGTCGGCCGAACCGGACTGCCGGGCAGCACCGCGACCGGCCGCTCCCCGTCGACCTCGTCCACCGCCGTGCTCTCCACGAGCACGATCTCCTCGGCGCTCTCCTCGACCACCTCGGCGTCCCGCGACCGGTTGGGCGAACCGAGGTAGAGCAACCGCACCGACTCCCCGACCGTGAACGGGTGCGGACGCTCGGGATCACACCGCACCACGACCTGCCGCTTGGCCTTGCGCACCCGCCCGGCCGGCTGCACCCACTCCTGCGCCCGCACCGACACCGCCACCGCGCACGCGCCGTCCGACTCCAACTCCGACAACGGCGCCGCCATCTGCCGGAAGAAGTCCCACCAGGCCGGATTCGTCTCCCGCCGGTGGTACCCGACCGCCGCCGCCAGCAACGCCCGAGCCTTCTGGTCCTCGGTGGCGTCCGCCGGGTCGTCCGGCAGCCCGTCCATCAGCGGATCGACCACCCGGGCCAACCGCTCGGCCCGCTCGGCCCGCCGCAGCGCCGCGACCTCGTCTTCGATCTCCTCCACAAAGGACGGTTCGACCACCACCGGCGCGATGCCTGCCTCGTCCCGGATGTCCGTCAGGAACCGGAAGAGCCGCCGCGTGGACACGCAGTCGTAGGTGTTGTACTCGGCGATCCCGCCCAACACCTCCTCGGCCCGCGCCGGATCCACCCCGCGCAACGCCAGGAACTCCTCGTACGCCTCGATGCTCGACACCGCCGTGGTCACCTCACCACCACGCCCCGACGGCATGTACAGCGGCTCGAGGTACTTGATCGAGTACGACCGCTGCGACACCCGCAACGCCTTGCGCACCACCGAGTACAGGTCGACCAACGCCCCGGACCGCAACAGGTGGTCGACCGCCTCCTCCCGAGTGCCGTGCAACGCCGCCAACTTCTTGAGCGCGTTCACCTCGTACGGCGCGTAGTGGTACACGTGCGCCCCGGGGTGCGCCCCCAACACCCCACCCGCGAAGTCCACGAACCGCTCGAACGCCACCTTCTCCTGAGCCCGACTGTGCGCCCAGAACGCGGTGAACGCCTCGTCCCCGTCCACCACCCCGAACAGGTACTCCACCCCCTGCCCGTCGAGCGCGAACGGATCACCCTCCATGTCGAAGAAGAGATCCCCCGGACTCGCCACCGGCAACGCGGCCAACGCCGAGGGATCCACGATCTCGTAGGCGACCTTCCCCACCGGATCGTCCGAGGTGCGCGAGTCGTCCTGGATCACCTGGAGCGCGGCCTGCGCCCGCAACCCCCCGAACGTCCCCGCCGACATGGAGGACGGCCGATCCTCCCGCCGCGCATTGGCCAGCGCGTCGATGGTCCCCAACCCCACCGCCACCAACTTCCGCCGCTGGTCGGCCCGAATCCCCGCCACCAACGACAAATCCCGATCCCGCTCCCGCCCGGAAGCGCAGTGCGAGGAGAACCGACACCCGGCACACGCGGCCCGCTCGTCCTCCCACAACCGCTCGGGCAGAACAACGTCCCCACCCGAACCCAACCGCTCCCGCAAACTCCGCACCACCGGAGCGAAATCCGCAAGCCGAAACTCCCGAGAACTCCCGTCCCCCAACAACAAGCGCCCAAGGGGAGCAGCGAACTCCCCCAACGCCAACCCGTACGCGGTCAACTGCACCACCGACGCCGCAGTGGGCCGCCGAGCCAACTTCGCATCCTGAGGCTCATACCCCAACGGCGTCCGAACCAGAAAATCGGCCCGCCCGTGAAACCCGTCGGCGTAGAAAACCCCTTGGTAAACCACCGCGACCCCAGCCTCAAGCGCCCGCCGAGTAGCCGAAGCCGCCGCCACCAACGCCTCGTGCACAGGCGCGGGCTGAGCAATCTCGACCACCTCACCAGCAGCCCGAAACCCCTCCAACACAGCCACTTCGTGCGCCACGCCCCGCCGAGCAGCCAACAGATCCCGCCGCTCGTCCCCCAGAGGCGCCCCCTCCACCCCGAGCGCCAAGGCTCGCGAGAGGACACTCCGATGCCCGCACTCCAACAGATCGACCAAATCCGAGGGCGAGTACACCGAACGGCCACCGGCAATGAACATGGCGCGCAGTATCTCCGCCAAACCCCAGGACACCACGCACCACACCCGGCGAGTCGCAGGAAGGCCTCACAACGCACACCAGCAGGCGCCAGCCAAGCCGCCGGCCTCGTGTTCTCCCCGTATGGCCTGGGCGAAGCCCAACCGCATGTGTCAAGGGGGCACATCAAGCGCTACCGACGCCCAAACTCACCAACCGCCCCCTTGACGCATGTGGTTGCCTCTGGCAGGCCATACGGGGAGAACACGACGCCCTTCACCCCCGGAGGCGCTGCCCGTCCGGCGAGGACGCTCTTAATCCCTAAACAGCACCCCACACCCCACCGCCACCCACCACCCGCCCCACAACATCACCCATGAGCAACCCGCCACCGATCCCGATGCTCCCGAGCCTTCTCCACAGCCGCAGCCACCGCCCACCCGGGCAACTCCTCCCCACACCACCCCCGAAGCACCGAAGCCATCCCCTCCACGAACTCCCGCCCCACCTCCGTCAACACCCCGGCCCCCAACAACGCCTCAGCCCCCGTCAACGCGGCCCCACGCCACCGCGCGTACTCCACCAGCGCCCGCTCCCCACCCCGCCCCCGCCAGAACCCGGCCACCCCCAAGTGCGCATACGTCCCGTGAAGCAACCCCACAGCCGGCCGAGGATCATCCCGCCAGGGCGCGTAGAACAACTCCGACGTATCCCTGACCAGCGGAAACAAATCCATCAACGCCGCCAGCTTGGTGTGCTGCGTCTCGTGCGCCAACACCACCGCCAACACCTCGGCGTCCCCGGTCGACGCCAGGAATACACACCCCACCGCATCCGAGACCGTCGCACTGGTCGTCCCCCCGACGACCGAGGGCATCGGCGTCACCACGCTCACCGCGGCCGCGAACTCCGCCGCCACCCCGGCCCGATCCCGGGCCAGAACCCCCCAGGCCGCCCCCAACACCGCCCGCCACGTCTCGAGATCCACCTCCGCGGCAACCGGCAGATCAACCGGCACCCCACCCTGAACCCACTGATCGACCTGCAACACCACCCCACCGAGATCGATCTCCGGATACGGCACCACCGTCAAATCCCCAGGCCCCCCGGGCGCGACACCCAACGACGGCAACACGAACACCTCGACGTCCGGAAACCCCACCTCACACGCGACCCCGGCCCGAACAGCCGCCGCCGCGGCCACGAACGCCAACCCCTCCCCACCCCCACCCCCGTCCCGCAACCCCAACGCCACCCGAGTGGCCCACGCCCCCACGGCGGGATGGTCGAAAACCCGCTCCACCGCCCACGGCGCGACCGCCCCCACCCGCCGCAACAACCCGAACGCCTCGGCCGCCCCCGGATCACCGGAAGCGATGTACCGGATCAACAACGCCGTCCGACTACGCCGAGCCGCCCGCAACCGACGAACGACGTCACCCCCACCCCCACCCCGGGCCAACGCCCGGAAGTCCCCCCACCCCATCCGCCACCGATCCACCCCTGCGCCCCCGCCCCTCACCGCAACCGGGCCAGATCGCCCGCCACCCGATCCCGCACGTGCCCGACCAACCGGTACAGATCGGGGCAGTACACCGACGGATGATCGAACGTCCCGTCCGGGTGAAGCCGATGAGCCCGCAACCCGCCTCCGCACACCGCCACGACCGGACAGGCCAGGCACTCCGCACACGGCCCACCCCGCGCCGCCGCCACCCCCGGCACCCGCAACGCGTCGTCGAACGAATCCCGCCCGACGTTCAACCCCGTGGCGGAAGCCTCCGGCGACCCGGACGCCACGATGTCCGAAACCTCGATATCCCCGTCGACTTCGACCACCACATGAGCCGGCGGAGTATTCCCCCACCCCTCGACCCGGGACCGCCCGCCCAACACCAACGCGAGGATCTCCTCGAACACCCGAACCGCACACCGGGGATCCGAGTACCACCGATCGAAAACGGCGATCAACCACTCCGCGTACGGCGTCCCACCCACGCCCATCCCCGCCGGCGGTGAACACCAATCCCCGTGCGGCAACAAAAAATCGATAACGGGAGCTCCAAGTCCGACCAGGAACTCATACGTGGCCACCGCGTCCACCGCGGGATCGACCACGCACAACACCCCACCGTAAATCTCCGGAAACTCGTCGGCCAACAACCGGAGCCCGGCCGCCACCGACGCCCAACTCCCACGCCCGTCCGGTCGCACACGGTGTCGGTCGTGCGCCTCGGGCACCCCGTCCACGCTCACCCCGACCCGCACCCGCAACCGCGCCAGGACCTCCAACCACCCCCGGTCGAGCAACGTCCCGTTGGTCTGCACGACCACGTCCACCGGCACCGGAACCCGGGATCGCAAGCCCCGCACCAATTCCTCCAGGAACGCCACCCCGGCGAGCAACGGCTCCCCACCGTGCAGCACCACGTCCACCCGGGGTAGGTCGTGCGCCCGAACGTGCTCGGCGATCCGCTCGACCGCCCGCTCCGCGACCGCCGCGCTCATCACCCTGGGTCGCGACCGCCACCGCTGATCGGCGCGCGTGTACACGTAGCAGTAGTCGCACGCCAGGTTGCACCGACCGTGCACCTTGAGGATGAACTGGCGGAACGGCAACACTTTCATCAGGCCCCCGATTCGCGACCCCCTCCCGCAATGAAACACGTCCCCGCACCCCCGGCGTCGGCCGATCGGCCGATTCCCGGCGACACCCACCCGTGCGCACTAGGATGAGGAACAACGCGCCGCGCACAAAACCGCAGCATTGCGGTGAGGGGAGCGCCATGAACGAGGAACCCGCCCTCGAGTCCGACCTGCTCGACGTCACGGACATCGACCTGACCCGATTGGCGGAACTACCCGAAACCGCCCTCCGCGCCGCACTCCACCGCATCCTCACCGACCACGACGACCTGCCCGACCAGTACGCCGCCTTCGAGAGCGCGCTCTGACCACTTTCCACACCACCAGGAATATTCACCCTCACGCCACCCGGGCTCACCCCGCCCACCCCCACCCAACGTGAAACAACATCCCCACCCGACCACCGAACGTCATTGCGCAATAACAACTCCCGAAGATTCGGCCCATCGGGCCCTCCACACCCCCACCCGACTTGCTACCGTGATTCGGTGACCCCAGGGGGCAGGGCGTTGACGCTGTTGGCAGCCCTAGGCGCGGGCTGGATCACCGCCGCCGCTGCCGGGCTGGACGGTGTCGAACATTCGGCCGCCTACGGTTACTTCATCACCGCGCTGTTGGGCTTCGGCCTCTACGCCAGTGCGAGCGGTATCGAAATAGCCGAGTTCCGCAAGGAATTCCGCACCATTGCGGTCGCGGTCACCCTGGGCGTACTGGCGAAAACCGCCTTGATCGCCGGCGTCCTGTGGTTCGCCTTCCGCGCCGATCCGCGTTATCTCCTGCTCGCCGTCGCGGTGGCCCAGATCGACCCGCTGTCGGTCGCCTCGGTGCTCGCCAAGTCCCGGATGTCGGACTCGGCCAAGGCCCTGCTCGCCGCGTGGGCGGCGTTCGACGACCCGATGACCGTCCTGCTGACCGTCTACCTGAGCGGTTTCGTGCTGGCGGACTCGATCGGCGGCCTGGACTCGTTCGGGGTGAACCTGCTGCTCAACGCCGTCCTGGCGGCCGGAGCGTGGGGCCTGTACCGGTTGTGGCGGCACTGGTCGGGCCGTCCGAAGTGGCACCCGGGCCGTAACGCGCGCGTCGCGATCCGCTGGCTCGCGCTGCTGTCGGTGCTCGCGATCGGCTACGTCGCGGTGAAGTTCTCGCTGCTCCTGGGCCTCGCGGTGATCGGCCTGTTCTTCCGCCCGGTGAGCGAGAAGTACCTGAGCCGAGCCGCCGAGGTCTGCGTGGTCGTCGCGACGCTGGCCGTCGGCCTGGTGCTCGCGGGCGACTTCGACCTGGGCCTGATCGGCGTCACCGGCGGTCTGCTGCTCGGCGCGGCGGCGTTCGCGTCGCAAGCCGTGGTGGCGTGGGCGCTGACCCTGCCGAAGCGCTGGCGCGGCGACCGCGTGCGGCTCGCGCTCGGCCAGCAGAACGGCCTGACCGCGATCATCCTGGCCCTGCTGCTCGAACCGCTGCTCGAGGGCTCGATCGCGATCGTGGTCCCGGCGGTGATCACGGTGAACCTGCTGAACTACGGCACCAACGCCTGGTACGACGCGTGGTCGGACCGCAGGCAGGACGGCCGCCCGGGCTTCTTCACGAGCCTGCTCTCCCGACTCCTGCCCACCCCGGCGCTCGCCGCGCACCCGAACCCACCCGCAGGCGGACCCCGACCCGCGACCGCCACCCGCCCCACCGTCGGCGCCACCCGCCCGGCGAGCGCCACCCACCCGGCGACCGCCAACACGACCGGGTCCACGACCGTCAACGCCAGCCGGCCCGCGACCGCCGACCGCCCCGCGACCGCCCCGCCGTCACCGCCCCGCGGCCCGCACGGCCCGCCCCGGCCTCACCACGGCGCGGGCGCGTAGTCCTTCAGGAAGCACCCGTACAGGTCCTCGCCCAGCTCACCCCGCACGATCGGGTCGTACACCCGAGCCGCACCGTCGACCAGGTCCAACGGCGCGTGGAACCCCTCGGCGGCGAGCCGGACCTTGGTCGGGTGCGGTCGCTCGTCGGTGATCCACCCGGTGTCCACGGCCGTCATCAGGATGCCGTCGGTCAGCATCTCCTCGGCACTGGTCCGGGTCAGCATGTTCAGCGCGGCCTTGGCCATGTTCGTGTGCGGGTGGCCGGGTCCCTTGTACGCGCGGGCGAACTGGCCCTCCATCGCGGACACGTTCACCACGTACTTGCGCCGCGCGGGCGCCGCCGCCATGGCGGGCCGCAACCGGGAGATGAGGATGAACGGCGCGGTCGAGTTGCACAGCTGCACCTCGAGCAGCTCGACCGGGTCCACCTCGTTGACCCGCTGCACCCACGAGTTCACCGCGGCCTCGTCCGGCACCAGACCGCCGGCGTCGATCTCCTTCGACCCGGCGAGCAGCGCGAGCGAGGTGACCGACGGCACCGTCTCGACCAGCGACCCGGTCAGCGCGAGCGGGTGCTCGGCGACCGTGTGCCCGAACGACACCAGCTCGGGCAGCGGCCCGGACGGCAGCGGCGCGGACTCGGCCGCGACCAGCGGCGCGTAGGCGTTCGAGGACCGGCGCACGGTCTGCGCGGCGTTGTTGATCAGGATGTCCAGCGGGCCGGCCGCGGCGACCGAGTCGGCCAGCCGCACGACCTGGCTCGGGTCGCGCAGGTCGATGCCGACCACGCGGAGCCGGTGCAGCCACTCCTCGCTGTCCGCCAGGGCGGCGAACCGGCGCACCGCGTCGTGCGGGAACCGGGTGGTGATGGTGAGGTGCGCGCCGTCCCGCAGCAGGCGCAGCGCGATGTACATGCCGATCTTGGCCCGACCGCCGGTGAGCAGCGCGCGCCGACCCGTCAGGTCCGCGCCCGCGTCCCGCTTGCTCCGGTTGAGTTCGGCGCAGTCCGGGCAGAGCTGGTGGTAGAACGCGTCGACGTCGACGTACCGCTTCTTGCACGTGTAGCAGGAGCGGGCGCGCAACAACGTGCCCGCCCGCGCGCCCGGCTCGGGCTCGCGCAGCAGCACGCCGCGGGTCTCGTCGTCGATGCGGCCGGGCGAACCGGTCGCGGTCGACTCGATCACCGCCCGGTCGGCCTCGACCACGGCGGTGCGGCGCTCGGCTTTGCGGCGCTTGCGGACGCTCTTGTAAATGCCCGCGGTCGCCCTGCGGATCGCGACGGCGTCGGGGTGCTCGGTCGGCAGTTCGTCCACTTGGGCGAGCACCCGCAGGGCGATCTCCAGCTCGGCGGGATCGATTGACACGGGCCGCACTCTACCCGGGCGGTATTTCGGTACCTGATGGGTGAAATTCGAGTGAGGCAGCGCTAGGGTGCCCCGCATGCCTACAGCGGGCCCTAAGGTGCGGCGCTTGGAGCACCCCGAAGCCGAGATCCGGCCGCGTGACCTGGGACTGCCCCGGACGAGACCCGTGCTGGCCGTGCTCGGCACCGCGCTGGACCTCGAGACCGCCGCGGCGGCGCTCCCGGTGTTCCGATCCGCGCTGGTCGCGGCGGCGC
Source organism: Actinosynnema sp. NPDC020468 (assembly GCF_040642015.1). NCBI lineage: Bacteria > Bacillati > Actinomycetota > Actinomycetes > Pseudonocardiales > Pseudonocardiaceae > Actinosynnema > Actinosynnema sp. NPDC020468. The sequence goes on along the minus strand of NZ_JBFAEO010000032.1, from coordinate 86,745 downwards.
AGCTGGACGCGACCGTGCTGACGGCGGGTGCCGACATCGGCGTCACGCACCTGGTCGGACTGGCCGCGGAGTCGGTGCCGGGCCGCAGACCGCGGTTGGTCGGCGTCGCGCCGAGCGGTCGGGTCGCGGTCGACGCGGAGCCCTCGCCCGGCGAGGTCCGGCTCGACCGGCACCACGACACGGCCGTGCTGGTGCCCGGCGCGCAGTGGGGCGAGGAGACCCCGGCGCTGTTCCGGGTGGTCGACGCGGTGACGAGGTCCCGCCGGCCTGCACTGGCGCTGCTGCTCGGCGGCGACGCGCTCGACCGGGCCGCGCTGCTGGAGCACCTCGGCCGCGACCGGCCGCTGCTGGTGCTCGCGGGCACCGGCGGGTTGGCCGACGAGATCGCGGGCGGTGCGCTGGGCGACGGTGACGACCTGGCCGTGCTGGTGCGCGGCGGTTCGGTCGCGGTCGTGCACCTGGACGAGGGCGCGGACCGGGTGGTCTCGGTCCTCCGCCGGGTGCTCGGCGGCGCGTCGGTGCACGCGCCCGCCCCGAACCCGCGCCCGTCGCTGCGGTTCCGGCCGCCCGCGCCGCACCCGGTGGTCGACCCGGGTTACGTGCTCGACTACCCGCTGCTGGCCGACGCGATCCACGAGGCGAACCAGGTCGTCGCGCCCGTGCTGCACGAGTCCGAGGTGGCGGCGCTGGCCGAGAGCAGGCGGGCCCGGCTGAAGGTGGCGCTGGGCGCCGCGGCGGGGTTCGCGACGACGGTGTTCGGCGCGGTGCAGGTCTGGCTGGCCGACGTGGTGTGGCCGGGCGTGCTGGTGGCGGTGTCCGGCGCGGTGGCCGCGGTGCTGGTCGTGGCGACGCGCAACGGCGAGGACCCGGAGCCCCGGACGAGAGCGGACCGCCTGCGGGCGCTGTACTTCGACCACCTGGCCGCACCGCCCCCGAGCACCGCCGCGGAACGCGACCGCCGATCCCGCGACCTGGCCGCCGAGGTCGCCCGACACCGCCACGAACCGGTGAGCACCCGATGACGAACCGCCCTGACGCGCCGGCGGACCCCGCCGCGAAGCCCGACGACACCACACCCGCCGCGCCGGAACCCGTCGCGACGCCCGAGAAGGCACCGACCGGCGGCTCGACCCGCCGGCCCTCCGCCCGCACGGCGAAGCCCGAGGTCGCGAAACCCGATCCGGCGACCTCGCGGGACACGGCACGTCGATCGCCGACCCGCACCGCGAAGTCCGGCGACCAGGCGGAGCCCGAAACGCCCGCCGGCACCCGTCGCGCCGCCCGCCCCAAGCCCGAGTCCACGAGCACCGTCCCCCCGGTGTCCACTTCGGACTCCGCCACGACCGCCGCGCCGGCAGTAGCGCCGAAATCCCCGCCGAAATCCCCGGCGCCACCCGCCACCCCGCCGACAACCGTTGGCGCACAACAGGAATCTCCGCTCGATCAGGCCATTGAAGACCCGCTGGCCGCGGCCGTCGTCGCCCGCACCCGGACGCTGCCCGCCCCGCCGCCGCGCCCGGCCGAACCCAGGACGGCGGCCGCCCGACCGGCCGCGGCCCCCTTCGACCCCGACGTGCACCGCGAGCAGTTCCTCCGCGCCTACCTGAGGCACCGGGTGGGGGAGAAGCTGGCCGGGTTCGAGCGGACCGGGCGCCGGCACGTGGTCGCCCGGCGCGCGACGACCGGCGCCGGCGTGCTGCTGTTCACCGGCGCGGCGGCGCTCGGGGCGGTGGCGGTGGCCGATCCCGGTCGGCGGGCGCTGTGGGGCCTGCTCGCCACGGCGTGCGCGGCCCTCGCGGGCGCGGTGGCGGTGTACGAGACGGCGTTCTCGTCCCGGGTGCTCGCCCGGCGGTCGGCCGGTGGCGCCGCCGTGCTGGCACTGCTCCAGGCGCACGGCGCGCCCGAGGGCGACGCGGGCGTGGCGGCTTTTCGGGCCGAAGTCGAAAGCGCGCTGCGGCATTCGGGCTAGTCATCGGAAGCGGCTATGCATTATTCCAGGGCATCGTCTGTTCTTATGGATTCCCGAATGGGTGATCTGTAGATCCGGGCCAATTCGCACTAAAGTCGGGAGCCCCGCGCCCGTTTTCGTGGAGGTTTCCGTGACGCCGAAGATGAAGAAGATTCGTATCCGCCTGTCGGGGCCGATCCGCCTCGCCGCCGCCTCGTGTTCGGCGTGCCAGGTCCCGACCCTGGGCAGCTGAACGGATGGCCGACCACATCTGGATCAGAGGCAGCCACCCGGCGGACCGCGTCCGGGCCAGAGCCGGTCGGGACCTGTCGCCCGAGCTGGCCTCGGTCGACGCGCACCGGGGCCTGCGCGGTCCGTACACGGCGGGCGGCTCGCTGCTGCGGGCCATCGCCGTGGACGCGTTCAACAGATGTCCCGAACTCGCCTCGCGGCACAACACCGAGGTCGCCACCGCCGCGCCGGAACTCGCGGTCAGCGTGCCGACCGCGTGGGCGACCCTGGAGTGGACGGTCAGCGACGAGCAGCGCACCCGCTACTACTCCCGGCTGCGCACCCGCGACATCGCCAACGGCATCGCCGACTTCCTGCGCGCCTACCTCGCGTCCTACGGCGACGAGCAGCGCACCCTCTTCGTGGACAACGTCCACCAGGCCGACCCGACCGACCAGGAGCTGTTCGCCGTCCTGTTGCGCCGTCAGGACATCCCGCAGCTGAACCTGGTCCTCGGCACCGGCTGGGACCCGCTCGTCGACCCGCCGGGCGACGTCGCGGTCAGCCTCGCCGAGGCGCTGCCCGCCTACGCCAGGCTGGTCGACGGCCCGCGCCCGGCGCAGTCCCGCGACCCGCGCGGCTACATCGAGAGCGACGGCACCACCGAGGACCCGGCCGCGATCGCCGCCTACCGCGCGCTGTCCCCGGACGTCCGGGCACGCCGGCACGACGAGCGGTGCGCTCGGCTCTACGCGCTGGGGGAGCAGTCGCTCGCGCTGGGCGCGATCCCGTTCCACGCCGAGCGCGGCACCCGCCGGGCGACGCTCGGCGTGCAGGCGCTCAAGCACGCGCTCGGCCACTGCCGCAAGGTCGGCCTCTACCACGCCGCCGCGGACCTCGGGCTGCGCGGCCGGGCGCTGGTCGACCGCCTGGACGACCCCGCGCTCTGGTGGCACTTCACCGAGGGCGCCGCCGCGTCGCTCGCCACCGCGGGCCGGGCCGACGAGGCCGCCCTGGTCTACGACGAGGCGCGCGCGGTGACCGAGAACCCCGCGCAGCAGCTACGGCTCGCCTACGGCACCGCGATGCTGCACGTGCGGCACCTGCCCGAGCCGCGGCGCGACCTGGCGCAGGCGCGCGGCTGGATGGAGCTCGCCATGTCGCTGGCGCGCGGTCTGCCGGACCCGAAGGAGGCCGCGTTCCACTCGGTGTTCGCCCGCAACGGCCTGGCGCTGGTGGAGATCCACGAGGGCCGGGACGCGGAGGCGCTGCGGTTGGTCGAGGACGGGCTCGCGGTGCTGGACCGGTCGTTCGGCCGGACCGAGCACGCGCTGCTGCGCTCGGTGCTGCGGCTCAACCGCGGTCGGGTGCTGGCCGCCGCGGGCAGGCTCGAGGAGGCGCTCGCCGAGCACACCGCCAACACCGAGCTGGACCCGGCGTTCCCCGAGCACCACTTCCACGTCGGCACGCTGCTGCGCAGGCTCGGCCGCAACGCGGAGGCCGCGGCCGCGTTCGAACGGGTGCTGCCGCTCTCGCCGCCGTTCCCCGAGGTGCATTACAACCTCGCGGACACCTGGTTGGAACTCGGCGACGTGCGCAAAGCGCTGGGGTGCTTCGACTACGTGCTCGAACTCGACCCGGGACACCTGCGGGCGCGGGTGAACCGGGCCGCGCTGCGGTGCGAGGCGGGCGACACGCACGGCGCGTGGGACGACGTGGAGGAGGGTCTCCTCCAGTCGCCGGACAACGTGCACCTGTTGTGCGTCAAGGCGAGGCTGCTCGCCGAGGCGGGTGACGGCCGGACCGCGTCCGCCGTGCTGTCCACCGCGCTGCGCCGCGACCCGGGTTACGCGCAGGCGTGGGCGCTGCGCGGTCAGCTGCGCTTCGAGGCGGGCGATTTCGGTGGCGCGCTGAGCGATTACGACCGCGCCGTGGCGCTGGGCGACGGTCCGGAGGTCCGGTTCAACCGGGCCGTGGTGTTCGAACGGGTCGGCCGGTACGGCGAGGCGGCCGACGACTACCGATCGGTGCTGGCGGACTCGGACGACGAGGACGCGCGGAACAGGTTGGAGTTCTGCCTGCGCGCCGTCGGTTGAGCGGTGAGCGCCGCGCGGCCGGCGTGGTGGCCGCGCGGCGCCTGAGCTCAGACCGTCCCGGTGAACCGGTCGTCCAGGTAGGCGAGCTTGGCCGCCTCGTCGCGCGCGGAGTACAGGTAGCGGACCCAGGCCTCCCGCTCGTGCAGCACCGCGCCCATCTCCCAGACGCAGATGACCTCCAGGTGGGTGCCCTGCTCCAGCAGTCGGAAGTGGTCGCTGTCCTTGGTCTCGCGGTAGTAGACCGTCTCCCACATCTCGTTGTTGCGCCGCCACGTGCAGACGATGAGGAAGTGGAACGACTCGCCGCACAGGTGGTGGACCACGAAGCCGAGGTCGCCGGAGATGTCCAGCGCGCCGCTCGCCACCTGGTCGTGCAGGAACCTCGTGCCGTCGGCGCGCACCTCGGTGGTGATCACGGCGTCCTTCTCGCGGACCTCGTACCACTTCAGGTGCGCGTCCGGCAGGACCAGGTCGGCCTCCGGCAGCGCGACGACTTCCTTGGGGTAGTGGCGGTAGTCGTCCTCGACGTTGGTGATCCGGGCGAGGTGGGCATGCGTCATTCCGGCGATCCTAGGTCGTGCGCGCCGCCGAGCCGACCGTTCCGGGAGGACCGCGGCGCACCGGTTCTCGACCGTTGACGGTGGACGGCGACGCGCCCCTACCGGTTGCCACCCCTGGTGCGCAAGGGTTTCCCGGTACGCCACCCGCGGTCGCGACCGGACGGCTAGTCTCCCGCTCCGTGACTCCGACCCTCGCCACCCTGCGCGCCTCGGCGCTGACCTTCGGCGGGTACGACCAGCCCGACCGCTCGTGGTCCGCGCTGACGCTGGCCACCGCGCCCGGCCTCGACCTCGCCCTGCCCGCCCACCGCGACGCCGCGCACGTGTGGCTCAACGCGTGGGGCTGCCGGATCCGCAAACCCCGGGACGGCGAGCCGAGGGTGTTCGACGAGGCGGTCGCCGCGTGGTGGGAGCGGTGGCACACCGGGTTGCCCGCGCGCGAGGTGTGGCTCGCCGAGCTGTCCGACGAGGACGCGGCCGCGCTGGGGGAGTGCTTCGCGGACCTGGCGGCGACCCGCGCCGCGCCCACCAGGACGCTCGGCCCGACGGCCGCGTCCAAGCTGCTGTTCGCCTTGCGCCCCAACGCGCTCATGCCGTGGGACAACCTCATCGCGCAGCGGTTGCACGGCGCGCGAGACGGCGCGGCCTACACCCGGCACCTGACCACCGGGCGGACCTGGGCGCGGGCCGTGCTGGCCGAGTCGGGGCTCGCGGAGGCCGTGCTGGTGGAGCAGCTCGGCCGGCCGGGCGGTTCGCTCGCGAAGGTGCTGGACGAGTACTGCTACCTGGTCTACACCCGGGACTGGGTGGCCGCGCCCTGACCGGCGGGCTCGGTGAAGCGCCGGTGAAGAGGTGTCGACGCCGGGGGGAAATCACTTCGGAGTTCCGCGCGGAAACATCCGGGGCCATTTACCCGGTTGCGGTCGGGTGGCGCCGGCGAAGTGGCCGACGCGAGTCGTGAACCGATTGGGTCGGATCGGGGGGTGGTGTTCCGGCGGGTTGTCGGGTACTTCGGGAAACCGCCGCCCGGTCGCCGCCACGGGACGCGTCATCGCAGCTCACCGGGGGTACGGGAGAGGCGCGCCGTGCCGCACGCGGCCGGCCGGCGGTGTGGGCGGCACATTGTCGGCGGACCCCATAGGCATTCACGATGGGGTTCCCATAGGGGTCGGAAATGGGTCGTTGACTCTTCCCGGAGCGCGCCTACGATCGCCGTACCTAGCAGGAGAGGGTACGTGCATGCCCAGCTCGTCTCGGTTTCAGGGCGACGTCGTCGGCGCATTGTCGGACGTTCGCGAGTACCACGTGGTGACGGCGCGGACCACCCGGTTGGCATGTTTACCGCCCTATTTCCCGAGTGCGCCGGCGGGCGCGCGGTGAAGGTCGGCGTGGTGGGCGGCGGCGTCGCCGGCGCGCTGCTCGCGCTGCGCCTGCGCCGGGAGCACGGCGTCGCGGTGGAGGTGTTCGCCGGACCTCCGTCCACCGCGGACGCCTCGGGCGCGTCCGGCGGACTGGTCCGCGGTGTCGAGTCGACACCCGAGGCCTCCCGGCTCGCCTCGGCGGCGCTCGCGGAGGTGCGCGGCAGCGCGGAGTTGCTGGAGTGGAGCGGGTACCGGGAGATCGGCTCGGTCCACGTCCGCGGTCCCGGCGCGGAACCCGACACGAGCGCGGTGGACGAGCTGCTGCCCGGTTCGGCGGAGGTCGTCGGCGGCGCGGAACTGGCCGCGCGCTTCGGGTTCCGGGACGCGGCCGACGCGGTCGCGGTGGTCGAGCGGCACGCCGGGTACCTGTCGCCCGACCGGTTGCGCGCCCGCGCGCTGGGCTGGCTCGCGGACCACGGCGCGCAGGTGCGACCGGTGCTCGCGACGACCGTCGCGCCCGGACTGGTGACGGTGGCCGGCGCGGAGCACCGCTTCGACGCGGTCGTGGTCGCGGCCGGCGCGTGGACCGGTCGGCTGGTCGGCGCGGAGGGCTGGCGCACCAAGCAGATCCAGTACGGCGTGTACCGGGTGCGGCTGCCCGGGCTCGGCGTGCTGGTGGACGACGTGACCGGGTTGTACGGGAGGCCCTGGGGCGACGGGACGTTCCTGCTCGGCCTCGGGTGCGACCGCTGGGGCGTCGACCCGGACCGGGTCGAGCCGGACCGCGCGTCGGCCGCGCTGGTGGTGGACCGGGTGCGCGAGCGGTTCGGCGCGACCGCCGTGCCCGAGCGCGTGGTGGCGTCGTTCGACGGCTACGGCCCGGATCCCGGCCTGCGGCTGCGCGGGTCGGACGGCCTCTTCACCTTCGCCGGTGGCAGCGGGGGAGCGGCCAAGACCGTCGTCGCGGCCAGTCGGCTCGCGGCGGCGGCCCTCGTCGGGTGACTCCGCCACCTCGCGCGTAACGCGGAACGACTGCGGTACCCAGGGTTCCGGCGGCCGGTCAGGCCGCCGGGCCGGCTGTGGCGACCCCGGATCACGGGCGCGCGGCACGGCCGTTCGGCTCAGCCATCGGGGATACGGTGCCTGCATTCGGGGGCATAGGGATTCTCTGTTGGTGCAGGGGTGAGCACGGGGCAATACTCGCTTCGGTCCGGTTCGCCAGACCACTTCGGACGGACTGATCCACCACGGAACCCGGGATTCCTCTGGGGCCGCACGACTTTCCACCGTCCGAAGAGGACATCCCGATCGAGGCCCGGCGTGGGCGGAGATCGGGGCAGCACCACCCGACCGCCGCGACCGGCGGTGGTCGGTCGGAACGGACCGGTCCGGGATGGGGGCACACGTGGTCGGCCACGTCGCGTTCGAGGCGCCGGGGCACCGCGCGTGCGGCCCGGATCACGGCACCCGAGGAGCCCGGGGTCCCCGGGCGGACGACACCCCGGCGGCGACCCCGCCGAGGCTCGCCCGCGCACCGAGGACCCCGCGCTCCGCCTAGGCGCCACACCGGCACACCGCCGCCGCGAGGCAGTTCGCGGCGCGATGAGCCCTGCCCTCGGCACGGCCGGATCCAGAGCACACGGCGCCACCTACCGGGCGCCGCACACCGTCGAGCTATGGAGATTCCGTTGGACCACCAGGAAGTAGAACTGCTGGCGATCGGCGCCGGGCCCGCGAACCTCGCCCTGGCCGTCGCGTTGGAGGAGCTGTCACCCGAGATCGCGGCGAACTCGCTGATCGTGGAGCAGCACGACGACGTGGTGTGGCAGCGCGGGATGCTGCTGCCCTGGTCGCAGAGCCAGGTGTCCTTCCTCAAGGACCTGGTGACCCTGCGCAACCCGCGCAGCGAGTTCTCGTTCGTCAACTACCTGCACTCGATCGGCAGGCTGGACGAGTTCATCAACCTCGGCACGTTCACCCCGTACCGGCTGGAGATCTCCGACTACCTCCAGTGGGTGGCCCGGTCGCTGAAGTCGGTGCGGGTCGAGCACGGCAGGCGGGTGGTCGCGGTCGAGCCGCGCGAGGACGTCGCGGGCGAGGTCACGTCGTGGCTGGTCCGGTTCGCCGACGGCGGCAGCGCGGGCGCGCGCAGCATCGTGGTCGGCGCGGGCCGGGAGGCGCACGTGCCCGCCGAGTTCCTGAACCTGCCGCGCGAGAAGGTCATCCACAGCACGGAGTTCCTCCAGCGCGTCGAGCGGCTCGACCCCGAGGGCGCGCACCGCATCGTGGTGGTCGGCGGCGCGCAGAGCGCGGCCGAGATGCTGTGGCAGGCCCACCAGAGCTTCCCGCAGGCCCAGGTCACCATGGTGATGCGCTCGATCGGCCTGAACGGCTACGAGAGCAGCAAGTTCACCAACGAGCTGTTCTACCCGTCCTTCGTGGACACGTTCAACCAGGCGCTGCCGGACGCCCGCGAGCAGCTGCTGCGCGAGATGAACCGGACCAACTACGCCGGGTTGTCGCCCGCCATGCTGGACAACCTGTACCGCACGATCTACCTGGAGAAGCTGACCGGGACCGAGCGGCTCGGCATGATCACCATGGCCGAGATCGGCGACGCCCGCTCCGAGGGCGACGAGGTCGTGCTCACCCTGGTCGACCGCAAGAACGGCGAGCGGTCCGAGCTGCGCTGCGACGTCGTCATGCTCGGCACCGGCTTCGGCAAGCAGATGCCGCTGATGACCCGCAACCTGGCCGCGTCCGTCGGCGCGGACGACTTCACCGTCACCCGCAACTACCGGATGACCCTGCCCGCGACCGTGTCCGCGCGGGTGTACCTCCAGGGCGTCAACGAGTCCACCCACGGCATCGCCGACTCGCTGATCAGCGTGCTGGCCATCCGGTCCGGCGAGATCGTCGGCGACCTGCTGGCCGACCGCGTCCCCGCCGCCCGCCCGCGCCAGGACGTCGAGCTGCTCGACGTCGTCGCCTCCGCCTGACCCCGCCGAACCCACCGCGAAGGAACGCACCGATCATGATGGAGATCCGCAAGCTCGACCGGGAGAACCTCAAGCAGGACAACGGGCTCGTGGCCCAGCGGCTGATGCCGTGGCCGCTGGTGAACGCGCCGTTCGAGGGCTCGTGGTGCGTCGTGCGCCCCGGCGCCGAGTCGGGCGCGCACGGCCACCACGAGTACGAGATCTGGGTGGCGATGACCGGCGCGGCCGAGATCATCACCAAGGACGGCACGTCGTCGTTCGTCGCGGGCGACGTCGTGCACTTCACGCCGCACGAGAAGCACCAGGTGGTCAACCGGGGCGACGCCGACTTCCAGTTCTACGCGATCTGGTGGGACGCCGAGATGACCGAGAAGTTCGGCGCCCGCCACGAGGAGATCGCGTGAGCGACAAGGCCCGTCCGGCGATCGTCATCGCGGCCACGCCGACCTCCAACGGCGACCTGCACGTCGGCCACATGGCGGGTCCGTACCTCTCCGGCGACGTCTACGCGCGGTACCTGCGCGCCACCGGCCGCCCGGTGATCTACACGACCTGCACCGACGACAACCAGAGCTACGTGGTGTCGACCGCGCACCGGCGCGGCACGACACCGGCGGAGCTGGTCGAGACCTCGACAGCGAAGATCGAGCGGACGCTCGCGGCCATGGGCACGCTGATGGTCGGCCTGCCGCCCATCGACGAGCGGTACGAGCGCACGGTCCTCGACTACGTCACCGAGTTGCACGCGGCCGGTCGGTTCCGGCTGCGCACGGTCCGGTTGCCCTACGCCAAGAACGCGGGCGTCTACCTCTACGACGGCCTGGTGTCGGGCACCTGCCCGGTGTGCATGTCCGGCAGCAGCGGCGGCGCCTGCGAGAACTGCGGGCACCCCAACAACTTCGACGAACTCCTCGACCCGCGCTACAGCGTGGACCCGGCGGACCCGGTGGTGTACCGGGAGCGGCAGATCCTGGTGCTGCCCATGGAGGAGTACCGCGAGCGGCTCTCGGCGTACTACGCCTCGCGCACCCCGCGCTGGCGCCCGCACGCCAAGCAGCTGATCGGCGAGCTCCTCGCCCGACCGCTGCCGGACGTGCCGGTCACGTTCCCCGGCACGTGGGGCATCAAGGCGCCGTTCACCGAAACCCCCGACCAGATCCTGTACCCGTGGATCGAGGCGATGCCCGCGTCGATCTACAGCACCTGGTGGGCCGCGAACCGGCTGGGCCGCTCCGGCGGCGCGGTGGACGAGCACTGGCGCGCCGAGCAGGGCGCGGAACTCGTGTACTTCCACGGTTTCGACAACGTCTACCACTGGGGCCTGGTCGACCTGGTCATGCTCCTCGCGCACGGCGACCGGTACACCACGCCGGAGGCCAACGTGTGCAACGAGTTCTACGACCTGGAGGGCGAGAAGTTCTCCACCAGCCGCAACCACCTCATCTGGAGCGCGGACCTGCTCGCCGAGGTGCCGCGCGACCTGGTGCGGTTCTACCTGGCGCTGACCGCGCCGGAGTTCCAGCGCACCAACTTCAGCCGCGACCAGCTGCACAGCGTCACCACGCGCCGGCTGGTCGAGCCGTGGAACGCGCTGGCGGACGCGATCGCGCTGGCCCTGGTCGGCGTGGACGCGGCGGAGCCGTTGCCCACCACGGAGGCGGGCAGGCGGCGCGCGGCGGCGATGGTCGAGCGGTTCCGGCTGTGCTACGAGCTGCCGCACTTCACCCTCGGCCGCGCGGCCGAGACGGTGATCACCCAGCTCGGCCGGCTGCGGCTGCTGGCCGACGCGGTCGACGTGCGCGGCAACGGGAACGCGCCCGCCGCGCCCGGCGACCTGCTGCTGGAGGCGCGCACGCTGCTCTCCTGGGCCGCGCCGATCCTGGTCGACATCGGCGACCAGCTCACCGCCGAGGGCGTCGACCTCGCCCTGGGCACCGAGGGCGCGACCTCGGTGCCGGTGTTCCGGTTCCCCCGACTGCCCGCGACGACCGCGACCGCGCAGTCCCGCCCCCTGCTCGACAGCGCCCGCTAAGGAGGTGGCGGCGTGAAGCTGCTGACCGTGGAGACCCGCCAGTACCTGAACTACTACCACTCCCGCTACGAGCAGGTGAAGGAGCTCGGCGCGGACCTGTACGTGCTCAACGGCGAGGGCACCGAGGACTTCTGGCCGGCGGAGAAGTACCGCCTGGTCGGGTCCAAGGACATCGACAAGATGATCGCCGTGGCCAAGGAGTGGCACGCCGACGAGCACTTCGACGGCGTGATCACGTTCTCCGAGGCGGCGGTCATCGCGGTGGCCATGATCGCCGAGGCGCTCGGCCTGCCGACCATCGGCCGGGAGGCGGCGCTCAACAGCCGCAACAAGCTGCTGATGCGCCGGGCGCACGAGCGGGCCGGCGCGCCGATCCCCGGGTTCCGGCACGTCACCTCGCTGGAGCAGGCGCGGGACGCGGCGGCCGAGTTCGGCTTCCCGGTCATCGTGAAGCCGACCCTGGGCGCGGGCAGCCACTTCGTCTTCAAGTGCGACGACGACGCGGAGCTGGTCGAGCACTACACCCAGGCCGCCGAGGGCATCCAGGAGCTGTTCTGGGCGACCTCCGAGGCCGACGGGATCGACCTGGGCGCCAACGGGATCCTTGTGGAGTCCTTTTTGGACGGCAAGGAGTACCTGATGGAGGCGGTGGCCTGGGACGACGAGGTGTACCTGGGCTCGGTGGTCGACCGGATCACCGCCGAGGGCGGCACGTTCGACGACGACGTGCACCACGCGCCGACGTCGATGTCCGCGCAGGACCTGGCCGCGGTGCACGCCGTGGTGAAGGCCGGCGCGCACGCGCAGGGCCTGCGGCGCAGCGTGATGCACGCCGAGGTGCGGTTCCACGAGGGCAAGCCCTACCTGCTGGAGATCGCGGCCCGGGTGGGCGGCGGCGGGTTGGACCTGGTCGCCCGGATCACCGCCGAGCACGACCCGATCGCGGCCGTGGTCGACATCGCGGCGGGCCGCGCGCCCGCCGTGCGGCACTTCACGCCCACCGGCACCCACATCACCGCGATGTGCCTGATCTCCGAGGCCGGCGTGGTCGAGGAGGTGCACGTGCCCGACGAGGTGAGCGGGTCGGACCGGGTGTTCCTGCTCAAGATCACCGCGCGCAAGGGCGACGTGATCAAGCGGCCGCCCAACGGGAACACGATCCTCGGGTTCCTCGGCACCACGGGTGAGTCCGAAGAGGACGCCTTCGCGAAGATGACCGAGTTCGCCGCGAAGGTCACGGTGGACTTCCAGTAGTGGCCGGGTTTCCCGGCGCCCCTACCGGCGCCGGGAGCCCACCGCGGGCGACGACCCGCGTCGCCCGCGTCCTTTCCGAGCGCGGACTTCCTTGGGGGAAGAGCAAGTGACGACGATCAACGCGATCGACTACGACGGCAAGCGGTTCAGCCCGGTGGCGGACGGCGCGCCGGAGGAGTCCAGGGTCGCGGTGTACCGCCAGGAAGGCGACCTCTTATGGGGCGAGTTCCTGGGAGGCCGGGCCCGGCGCGGCACGCTGACCGGCACCGTCCTGCCCGACGGCAGGCTCGACTTCGCCTACTGCATGGTGCTCGACGGCGGCGAGGTCGTCTCCGGCCACTGCACCAGCACGCCCCAGGTCCTCGCGGACGGGCGCGTGCGGCTCAACGAGGTGTGGGAGCGGTTCGGCGCCCACGCGGACAGCGGCGTCTCGGTGATCGAGGAGATCCCGCGCCGCGGCGAGCACGACACATCCGTCAGCTGATCCAGAGACAGGGACTGAACCAGACATGACCGCGGCCAGCACCATCACCGCCCCCGCCGAAGACCGCCCCAGGAAGGGCGGCGTCGTGACCTGGGCGTGCGCGCCCGGGTTCCCGCCCGCCGTGATCTTCCCGTTCACGCCCGCCGAGCGCATGGGCACCCGCAACATCCTGGAGTTCCAGGCGCTCATGTACCGGACGCTGTACTACTTCGGCAGCGATGGCACACCGAACGTCGACTACGCGCAGAGCATCGGCGAGGAGCCGGTGTGGAGCGAGGACGGGCTGACCGTCACGATCAGGGTCAAGCCGTGGAAGTGGTCGAGCGGTGAGACGCTGTCCGCGGACAACGTGCTGTTCTGGGTCAACCTGATGAAGGTGAAGGGCGCCCGGTACGGCGAGTACGTGCCGGGCTACTTCCCGGACAACCTGACCTCGTACGGCAAGCTGGCCGACGATCAGGTGTTCTTCACGTTCGACAAGGTCTACTCGAAGCACTGGGTGCTGCACAACCAGCTCAGCACCATCACGCCGCTGCCGAAGTCGTGGGACCGCACCGCGGCCGGACCGGCGAACGCCTCGGGCGACGTCGCGGACGTCGAGGCGGTCTACGAGTACCTGATGGCCGAGCAGGGCGACATCATCCACGAGGGCAACGAGCACCGCACCAAGTGGGCGGACAGTCCTGTTTGGAGTGTCGTGTCCGGGCCGTGGCGGCTCAAGAGCTACACCCTGGAGGGCATCGTCACGTTCGTGCCCAACGAGCACTACTCGGGGCCGAACAAGCCGCACCTGGACGAGTTCCGCCAGGTGCCGACGTTCTCCGACGAGGAGCAGTACAAGGCGCTGCTCAAGGGGCCGGACGCCGAGGACGGCTTCCAGGTCGGCTACCTGCCGCTGAGCTTCGCCACCGAGCCCGCGGTGGACCCGGTGGTCGGCGGGCCGAACCCGTTGGCGGACAACTACACCATGTACCCGCAGAGCGCCTTCTGCATCCGGTACATCTCGCTGAACTACAACAACCCGACCGTCGTCGGGAAGCTGTTCGCGCAGACCTACGTCAGGCAGGCGCTGCAAAGCGTGCTGGACCAGGACACCGCGGTCCGCGACATCTACCAGGGCTACGCGTACCGGCAGAACGGCCCGGTGCCGATGTACCCGAAGACCGACTACGTCTCGCCGCGCCAGCGCGAGGGCGCGTGGCCGCTGCCGTTCTCCCCGAAGCACGCCAAGGAGTTGCTGGAGGCCAACGGCTGGGACACCAGCGTGACGCCGGCGGTGTGCGTGCGTCCCGGCACCGGACCCGGCGAGGCGGGCGAGGGCATCCCGGCGGGCACCCCGCTGACCATCCTCATGCGCTACGTCGAGGGCCGCCCGGCGCTGACCCGGGTCATGGAGGGCTTCCGCGACGCGGCCGCCGAGGCCGGCATCGAGTTGCGGCTGATGGAGGTCTACGGCTCGGTGCTGGTCGCCGAGGACGCGCCGTGCACGGCGACCGAGGAAACCCCGTGCACGTGGGAGATGTGCTGCTGGAACGGCGGCTGGGCCTACCACCACCCGACCGGCGAGATCCTGTTCTCCACCGGCGCGGGCGGCAACTTCGGCTTCTACAGCGACCCGAAGGCCGACGAGCTGATCGAGCGCACGGTCACCAGCGACGACCTCGACGTGCTCTACGAGTACCAGGACTACATCGCCGAGCAGGTGCCGGTGATCTTCACGCCGAACTTCCCGATCCGGCTGTTCGAGGTGGCCAACACGCTGCGCGGCTTCGGGCCGGTCAACCCGTACGGCATGATCAACCCGGAGAACTGGTACTACGTCGAGGACGAGGCCTGATGGTCCTCGCCGCCGTGCCGCCGAGTCCCGTCGGCGCGCACCAGATGCTCGTCTTCCTGCTGCAACTGGCCGTGCTGCTCGGCACGGCGTTCGCGCTCGGCAGGCTGGCGGCGAGGTTCCGGATGCCCGCGGTGGTCGGTGAACTCGCCGCGGGCGTCCTGCTCGGCCCCTCGCTGCTCGCGCCCGCGCTGCCCGGGCTGTCCGGCTGGCTGTTCCCGACCGACCCCGGCCAGATCCACCTGCTGGACGCGGTGGGCCAGTTCGGCGTGCTGCTGCTGGTCGGGTTCACCGGGATGCACATCGACCTCGGCCTGGCCCGGAAGCAGGGTCGCGCCGCGCTCTGGGTGGCCTCGGGCGGGCTGCTGGTGCCGCTCGGGCTCGGCTTCGGCGCCGGGTTCCTGATCCCGGCGTCGATGGTCGGCGACGGCGCGGCGCGGCCGACGTTCGCGCTGTTCCTCGGTGTCGCGGTGTGCGTCAGCGCGATCCCGGTGATCGCCAAGGTGCTGCTGGAGATGAACCTGCTGCACCGCGACATCGGTCAGCTCGTGGTGACCGCGGCGGCCGTGGACGACATCGTCGGCTGGTCGCTGCTGGCGGTCGTGTCCGGGATGGCGACCGCCGGGCTCACCACCGGGCACGTGCTGCTCTCGGTCGGCTCGCTGGTCGCGGTCGCCCTGATCGCGCTGCTGGTCGGACGGCCGGTGGTGAAGCGCGCCCTGGCGCTCGCGAACCGGTCGACCGAACCCGGCGTGACCGTCGCGGTGGTCGTGCTGCTGATCGTGCTGTGCGCGGCCGGAACGCACGCGCTGGAGTTGGAGCCGATCCTCGGCGCGTTCCTCTGCGGGCTGTTGATCTCGGCGGCCGGCGGGGTCGACCGGGAGAAGCTGAACCCGCTCCGGGTGTTCGTGATGTCGGTGCTCGCGCCGATCTTCTTCGCGACCGCCGGATTGCGCATGGATCTCACCGCGCTGCGCCGCCCGGAGGTGCTCGGCGGGGCATTCCTGGTATTGGTTCTGGCTATCACCGGCAAGTTCGTCGGCGCCTACCTGGGTGCGCGAATGGGCAGGTTGAGCCACTGGCAGGGCCTCGCGCTGGGCGCCGGACTCAACGCACGAGGCGTTATCGGGGTCATCGTGGCCATGGTCGGCCTGCGCGTCGGTGTGTTGACGACGGCCACCTATACGATTGTCGTATTGGTCGCGGTGGTCACCTCGCTAATGGCACCCCCGACCCTCCGCTACGCCGTTCGGCGGATTGCCGTGACGAGCGAGGAGAAGGACCGGGAAAAGGTCTTCAGCGGTTAGCCGTCGGTTTCTCGGAAATCGGCCGGAAACCTGCTACAAACTCTCCCGACGAAAAGAGGGCACCGCACCATGACCGCAACCCGAGACGACCGTCCGCTGCTCCTGCTGGTGGCCACCGGCATGCGGACCTACCGCGAATACCTGCTGCGCTCGATCAGTGCCGAGTACCGCGTGCACCTGTTCTCCCACGTCGAACCGGAGTGGGAGAAGGAGTACGTCTCGGGGTGGACGGTGCTGCCCAGCACGATGGACGGTCCCGCGATGGCGGAGGCGGCCCGCGGTCTCGCCGCCGACCACGAGTTCGCGGGCGTCCTGTGCTGGGACGAGGCGCGCATCCACGCCGCGTCGTTCGTGGCGCAGGCGCTGGGCGTGCGCAACGGCGACCCCGCCGTGGTGTGGCGCCTGCGGGACAAGGGCCAGACCCGCGCGACGCTGGACGCGGCGGACGTGCCGCAGCCCCGGTCGATCCCGGTGAAGACCGCGGACGACGCCGTGGTGGCGGCGGACAAGGTCGGCTACCCGGCCATCCTCAAGCCGCGCGGGCTGGGCGCCAGCCTCGGCGTGATCAAGGTGCTCGACGCCGACGGGATCCGGGCCAACTTCGCGTTCACCGAGAAGGCCGAGGGTCCCGAGCCGGTGGTGTTCGACACCGACCAGCCGATCCTGGTCGAGGAGTTCGTGTCCGGCGAGGAGATCAGCGTCGACTCGGTGGTCCGCGACGGCCGCGTCACGCCGGTCTTCGTCGGCCGCAAGGTCGTCGGCTACCACCCGTACGCCGAGGAGATCGGCCACTTCGTGGACGCCGACGACCCGCTGCTGACCGACCCCGTGCTGGCCGACGTCCTCCAGCGCACGCACGACGCGCTGGGCTTCACCGACGGCGTCACGCACTCGGAGTTCATGCTCACCGCCGACGGCCCGAAGGTCATCGAGGTCAACGGCCGGCTGGGCGGCGACCTGATCCCGTACCTGGGCCTGCTCGCCACCGGCGTCGACCCCGGCGCGTTCGCCGCCGCCGCGGCCACCGGTCGCACGCCGGACCTGGAGCCGCGGCACCGCAAGGTGGCCGGCATCCGCTTCTTCTACGTGGCGGAGGAGGACACCACGCTCGGCTCGCTCGGCTTCGAGGAGTCGAGGCTGCCCGAGGGGATCGAC
Organism: Actinosynnema sp. NPDC020468; assembly: GCF_040642015.1. Classification (NCBI taxonomy): domain Bacteria; kingdom Bacillati; phylum Actinomycetota; class Actinomycetes; order Pseudonocardiales; family Pseudonocardiaceae; genus Actinosynnema; species Actinosynnema sp. NPDC020468. Next base: position 69,484 of record NZ_JBFAEO010000032.1, on the reverse strand, counting down.
CGCGCGGTGGCCGTCGCGGCGCCGGGCGCCGTGGTGTCGCCGCCGCCCAGGGGAACCGTGTGGGGGCGCATCGCCTTCGCCATCGCCACCGGCTCGTCCCGCGACCAGGTCGCCCAGCGCCTGGACGCCGCCGAAGCCGCGTTCGTCGTCACGCCTGCCTGAAGACCGTCCCACCGAGAAGTGAAGAGCGATGACAACTGACCACAAGTCCGCGGGCATCTGGACCACCTTCGTCGAGTCGCCACTGGCGGTGAAGGCCGTCCTCGGTGGCGTCTTCATCAACAAGATCGGCGGCTTCCTCAACATCTTCCTGGTGCTGTTCCTCACCGCGAAGGGCTACTCCGCAGGCCAGGCGGCGACCGCCCTCGGTGTGTACGGCATCGGTGCCGTGATCGGCGTCCTGGTCGGCGGCGCGCTCGCCGACCGGCTGGGCGCGCGCAACTCCACCGTGCTCAGCATGGCCGGTTCCGCGGTGCTGATCGGCTCGCTGCTGTACCTGCCGAGCTACCCGGCCCTGGTGGTCGCGGTGGCGCTGGTCGGCGCGGTGAGCCAGATCTACCGGCCCGCGTCGGCGACCCTGCTGTCCGAGCTGACCGGCGACGACCGCCAGGTCATGACGTTCGCCATGTACCGGTTCGGGTTGAACCTGGGCACCACGGCCGCGCCGCTGATCGGCTTCGGGCTCTACCAGCTGGGTGGCAACAGCTACGACCTGTTGTTCTGGGGCGAGGCGTTCGTGGCGCTGGCCTACGCGGCGCTCGCGCTGGTGGCGCTGCCGTCCAAGGCGAAGGCCAGGGCGAGCGTCGAGGCGGCCTCGGACGGCGCGCCCGCGCCCACCGGCCGGTACGCGGACCTGGTCAAGGACAAGCGCTTCCTGCTGTACCTGACGGGCACGTTCCTCAACGCCATCGTCTACGTGCAGTACCTGTCGACGTTGCCGCTGGACGTGCAGGCCTCGGGCGTGCCGGTGTTCTGGTACACCCTCGCGGTCGCGATCAACGGCGGCGCGGTGATCCTGTTCGAGCTGCTGGTGACCAAGAAGACGCAGCACATGAAGCCGCGCCTGGTGGTGCTGACCTCCTACCTGCTGGTGGCGGTCGGCTACACGCTCTACGGCCTGCCGCTGGGTCCCGCGGTGATCGTCCTCGGCACGCTGGCCTGGACGCTCGGCGAGATCATCGGCGGCCCGGTCGTGTTCGCCTACCCCGGCATGGCGGGCCCGGCGCACCTGAAGGGCCGCTACATCGGCAGCTTCCAGTTCCTGTTCGGGCTCGGCTCGGCGGTCGGCCCGGTGCTGGGCGGCCTGCTGTTCCTGGGCGTCGGCCGCTCGGTGTGGCCGCTGCTGGCCCTGATCGCGGTGATCTCGGCGGCGTTCGGGTACTTCGGCGTCGCGCCGTCGCAGCCGAAGACGCCCGTGGGCGACACCGTGGCCGCGGACCCGATCGAGCCGGTCCTGGCGGCCGAGGAGGTCGTGCCGGTGGCGGAGGACGTCGCTCCGGTGGCCGAGGAGGTCGCGCCGCGCTGACGGCCGGCGGAAACCCGTAGGACCCGCCACCCGTGGCGGGTCCTGCGCATGTCGTGGCGTGCGAGCGTTTTCGCGTTGTCGGCGCACTTGGTGAAACTCCCACTCAACTCGGGGTTCAAGGGGAGTTCACCGGTGCCGGCTAGCGTTCGCGCCGCCTCGACGGAAGGAGAAGGACATGCGTCCGTTCCGCACCCTCGCCGCGTTGCTCCTCGCGCTGGGCGGGTTCGCCCTCGCCGCGCCCGCCGCGTCCGCCGACGTCACCGCGGCGGTGACCAAGCTCAGCCAGTCCGACGCCGCGTCCCGGCTCGGCGCCGCCGGCATCACGTGGTCCTCGAGCGGGAATTGCAGCAACCGCAACAACTCCACCTGCACGAGCTTCGACCAGATCAACCTCGCCACGGTGCAGGGCGTGATCACGTTCAAGAACGTCAGCGGGTGCGCCATCCGGATCACCGGCGGCACCGAGACCGGGCACGCCAGCGGGACCTACAGCCACTGGAACGGGTACAAGGTGGACGTCGCGCTGACCACGTGCGTGACGAACTACGTCAAGGGGCACTACTCGTCCATCGGCGGCAACAAGTGGGAGGCCGCGTCGGGCAACGTGTACTACCTGGAGTCGAACCACTGGGACATCACGTACTACTCCTGCGGCTGCTGACCTCCGGCGGGGCGTCGACCGCGGCGCCCCGCTCGGCCGTCCGATGTGGACGGTCAGCTCGCGGCGACGGTGAGCGCCGAGCGGTGCCGGACGCGCACCCGGACGTGGTAGGCGCGCAGCAGCGCGGCGTGCACGTCGTCGACGTAGTCGTCGGTTTCGGTGCGGCGCCGCCAGATCAGGCTGACGCGGCGGTGCACGGGGTTGCCGGCGATCGGTTTCAGCACGATGCCCGGCAGGTCGTGGCCGGTGGGGAAGAAGCACGCCACCGTGTGGCCGGAGCGGACCAGCTCGGCCGCCGAGGCCGGGTCGACGCCGAAGTGCGTGCAGCGCGGGGTGAAACCGGCGGCCTCGCACGCGAGGTGGAGGTTCAGCCTGCCGCCGCCGTGGTTCTCGTCCGGCACGGCCCACTCCTCGTCGGCCAGGTCGGACAGCCGCACCTCGGCGCGTGCGGACAGCCGGTGCCCGACGGGCACGCCGACGAGCATCGGCTCGGTCACCAGCGACCTGCGGTCCACCTCTTCGGGAATCCGAAGTGGACTCTGGGGGAACTCGGTGACCAGGGCCACGTCGACCTTTCCGGTCCGCACCAGCTCGAGCACCGCGTCCGCGTTGCGCTCCACGTGGGTGGTCTGCGGGTGGTTCGGCAGCAGGTCCCGCACGACGCCGACCAGCAGCGGCGCGTGCGCGCCGGCGACGCCGCCCAGCCGGATCCCGGTGCCGCCGCTCTGCGCCGCGAGCTTGCGCGCCGTCAGCAGCAGGTCGTCGAACCGCTCGACCAGGTCCCGCGAGCGCGACACCACGTGCCTGCCCAGTTCCGTCAGTTCCACGCCGTCCGTCCGCCTGGTGAACAGCGGACCGCCGAAGCCGCGTTCGATGCGCCGGAGCTGCGCCGTCAGGCCCGCCTGCGCGATCTTCAACGAGGTGGCCGCCCGGCTGATGCTCCCCGCTTCGGCCACGGTCAGCACGACGTGGAGATGTCTCAGCTCCATGTGCACCGCCGCAGCCTAGGGCAAACGGAGGACCGCGGGCACCGACCGCGCGGGTGTCCCACGGCATGACGCTGAGTGCCCACCAGGTAGCACACCGTTGCTCCGAAGGGTGCATAACTGACGAGTTATCGCCATGTGCCAGTCCCGCCGCGATGCGGGTTCGTCCAAGGTGCTCCATGGCTGTCCGCCGATCCAGGGAAGGTGTGAGCGACATGAGGAAAGCGTTGCGGCTGCGACGCCTTTCCCGTCCGCGCGACGACAGGTACCTGTTCGTCCCGCTCGACCACAGCGTCTCCGACGGGCCGGTGGTGCCGCGCGACCGGTGGCACGACCTGATCGACTCGGTCGTCGTCGGCGGTGCCGACGCGATCATCGTCCACAAAGGACGATTGCGCACCATCGACCCGGCCGTGCTCGGCGGCTGCGCGCTGGTGGTCCACCTGAGCGCGGGCACCGCGCACGCGTCCGACGCGAACGCGAAGGTGCTCGTCGGCGAGGTGGAGGAGGCGCTGCGACTCGGCGCGGACGCGGTGAGCGTGCACGTCAACATCGGCGCGGACACCGAGGAGCGGCAACTGGTCGACTTCGGCGTCGTGGCGAACGCGTGCGACGCCTGGAACGTCCCGCTGGTCGCGATGATCTACCCGCGCGGCCCGCGCATCGCGGACCCGAACGACCCGACCCTGCTCTCCCACGTGGTCAACATCGCCGTCGACCTCGGCGCGGACATCGTGAAGACGAACCTCGCGCTGCCCGCGGAGCGGATGGCCGAGGTGACCGCGAGCTGCCCGATACCGGTGCTCGCGGCCGGCGGCCCGGCGGGTGGCGGCAGTCTCGTGGACACCGCGCGGTCCGCCATGGCCGCCGGGTGCGCGGGTCTGGCCGTCGGCCGCCGGGTGTTCACCGCGCCATCACCGATGTCGCTGGTGGCGGAACTGGCGTCGGTCGTCCACGAGGGCGCCGCCGCGGAACTCGTCCACTACACAACCATGACAGGTGCCGTGTGAAGTTCGCCTGGATCGACCTGCGCAACACCCCCGAAGCGCACCGCGAGGCCGTCGTCGACGCCGCCGTGCACGCCCGCCTCGGCGGGATCGTGTCCGACGACCCGGCGCTGCTGGACGCGTTGCCGCCCACGCTGACCCGGGTGCTGATCGCGCCCGAGCGGGTCGACAGCCCGCACCTGGTCGCGGTGACCCTGCGCGACCGGGACCAGTTGGACCGGCTCACCGCCGACGCCGCCTTCGTGCAGGTGTCCGACGACCCGTCGCTCAAGCTCGCCTGCGACGCGGCGACCCGGCTCGGGCACACGATCGTCGGGTTCACCGATCCCACCAAGATCCCGCTGGAGATCGTGATCGCGGCGGCCGACGGCGCGGCGGGCAAGCTCGTCACGGTCGTCGCGGACCTGGAGGAGGCGGCGATCGTCCTGGACGTGCTGGAGCACGGCTCGGACGGCATCCTGCTCGCGCCGCGCGACGCGACCGAGGTGTTCGGGCTGGCCCGGCTGCTGGAGGCGGTGACGCCGCCGCTGGAGCTGACCACGTTGGTGGTCAAGGGCATCGCGCACAACGGGCTCGGCGACCGGGTGTGCGTCGACACGTGCTCGCACTTCGAGGAGGACGAGGGGATCCTCGTCGGCTCCTACTCGTCGGGCTTCATCCTGTGTTGCAGCGAAACCCACCCGCTGCCGTACATGCCGACCCGGCCGTTCCGGGTCAACGCGGGCGCGCTGCACTCCTACGTGCTGGGGCCGGACAACCGGACCAACTACCTGTCCGAGCTGCGGTCGGGCAGCCCGGTGCTCGCGGTGAACTCCGAGGGGCGCACCCGCAAGCTCACCGTCGGGCGGGCGAAGCTCGAGTCGCGGCCCATCCTGACCATCACCGCGCACTCGCCCGAGGGCGTCGAGGTGAGCCTGACCGTGCAGGACGACTGGCACGTGCGGGTGCTCGGCCCGGGCGGCAAGGTCCGCAACGTCACCGAGCTGCGCCAGGGCGACGAGCTGCTGGGCTACCTCGCCAAGGAGCAGCGCCACGTGGGCATCCCCATCGGCGAGTTCTGCAAGGAGTCCTGACCCGATGCGGGAGTTCGTCACCGATCTGCTGAGCCGGCACGGCGACGACGTGCCGGTGTTCAGCCACCGCGACACCGTGACGCACGGCGGGTTGCGCGCCGCCGTCGCCGCCGAGGCCGGCCTGCTCGCGGCCTCGGGCGTCGGCGAGGGCAGCACCGTGGCCGTCCAGGTGCCGCCCAGCTTCACCCAGCTGGAAGTCGTGCTGGCGCTGTGGACGCTGGGTGCGCGCGTCGTGTCGATCGACCACCGGCTCACGCCGGTGGAGGTGGAGGTGCTGCGCGGGCTGTGCCGGCCGCAGTTCACCGTGCGGGCGACCGACGGCGCGCCGGCGGTGTTCCGCGAGCGGTACGAGCTGGTCGTCTCGGCGCTGCCGGACGGGGTGCCCGCGGCCTCGGGGCACCGGCTCGTCCAGTTCAGCTCCGGGTCCACCGGCACGCCCAAGGTGATCGGCCGGAGCACCGCGTCGCTGATCCGCGAGGTGCACCGGTTCGGCGCCGCCGAGGGCATGACCCGGCACGGCGAGCGGCACCTGCTGCTCAACTCGACCGCGCACAGCTTCGGGCTGGTCGGCGGGTTGCTGCACGCGCTGGCGGTCGGGGTGCACCTGGTGTTCGCGGGCGGCCGGTCGGCGCGCGAGGTGCTGCGGACGGCGGCCGAGCACCGGGTGGACGTGCTCACCGGGTTGCCGCTGCACTTCGACGTGCTGGGCGCGGAACCGGACCGGTCGGCGCTGCGGTCGGTGCGCGGCGCGTTCGCGGGCGGCGAGCTGATGCCGCCCGAGGTGGCCGCCCGCTTCGCCGCCGCGTACGGGTTCCGGGTCGGGGAGTGCTTCGGCACCACCGAGACCGGCGCGTTGACCATGGACTTCGCCGGGGTCACCCGGCCGTCGGTCGGCGCCGTGCTGGGCGACACCACGCTGCGGGTGCGCGACGGGCTGGTGGAGGTGGCGCTGGACGAGTCGCCGTACCTGTCCGGCGACGACGGGACCCGGTACGCCGACGGGTGGTTCCGCACCGGCGACCGGGGCGAGTTCGACGCGCGCGGGAACCTGGTCCTGCTGGGGCGCAGCGATTCGCTCGTGGTCGTGTACGGGAGCAAGGTCGACCTGACCGAGGTCGAGGCGGCGTTGCGGGCGCACCCCGACGTGACCGAGGCGATCGCGGTGTACGACGGCGCGATCGAGGCGTACGTGGGCACGACGGGTGACGAGCTCTCGGCCGAGGCGGTGCGGGCGTGGTGCGCGGAGCGGTTGGCGGACTTCAAGCTCCCGCGCCGGTTCCACGTGCTGCGCGCGTTGCCCCGGACGCCGAGCGGCAAGCTGGTGCGCAACCCCCGGGCGCTCGCCGCCGCGCGCTGATCCCGGGTGTGGCAGGGTGTGCCGCGTGGAAGAAGTCGTGCTGCTGGACGAATCCGGCGTCGCCGTCGGCACCGCCGCCAAGTCGTCGGTCCACCACGCGGACACCCCGCTGCACCTGGCGTTCTCCAGTTACCTGTTCGACCCGGCCGGGCGGTTGCTGCTGACCCGGCGGGCGTTGCACAAGAAGACCTGGCCGGGGGTGTGGACCAACTCGTGCTGCGGTCACCCGTCGCCGGGCGAGAGCGCGGCGGCGGCGGTGACGCGCCGGTTGGCGGACGAGCTGGGTGTGGCCGGGGTGGAGCTGTCCCTGGTCCTGCCGGCGTTCCGGTACCGGGCGGTGATGGACAACGGGGTGGTGGAGAACGAGATGTGCCCGGTGTTCACCGGCGTCCTCGCCCACGACCCGACCCCGAACCCGGCCGAGGTGGACTCGGTGGAGTGGGTCGTGTGGGCGGACTTCGCGGCGGCGGTGCTGGCGGGCGTGCGACCGATCTCGCCGTGGTGCGTGCAGCAGGTGGAACAACTGGCCACCCTCGGCGACAACCCCCTCACCTGGCCCCACGGCTCCGAGTCCGACCTCCCCCCGGCGGCCCGACCTTCCTGACCGCCACTCGAGCCCACCCGCCCGGCCAGCTCGACCACCGCGGCGGCCTGGACCACCGCCCCGGCCCCGGGACCACCGTGCCGCCAACGACCGCTGCGCCGGCCAGGACCACCGAGCCGGCAAGGACCACCGAGCGGGCCATGACTCCTGCTCCAGTCATGACCTCTGCTCCGGCCTGGACCACCGCGCCGGCCATGACTGTCGCTCTACCTGGGGCCGCCGCGCCGGCCAGGACCATCGCCGGCTCCACCGCCGCGCCTGCCGGGCCGCTCAGCCATCCGTGACTGCTGCTCCAGCCGGGACCATCGCGCCGGCCAGGAGCACCGAGCCGACTCGACCACCTCGCCTGCCAGGCCGCTGCGCTTGCGAGAACCGCCGCGCCGGCCATGAGCACCGCGCCAGAGTGACAGCCCCCGGCTCGACCGCCACGCCGTCCCCAGGACCGCTGCACCTAGCCTGGACCGCCGCGCTGCCCAGGACTGCCGCTCCAGCCTGGACCGCTGCGCCTGGCCGGGACCACCGCGCTGCCCATGAGCACCGCGCCGGCTCGACCACCGCGCTTTCAGGAACCGCTGCACCGACTCGACAGCTGCGCGGCCCGGACCACCCCGCCGCCCGGACCACCCCGCCGCCCGGACCACCCCGCCGCCCGAGCTGCCTCGCCGCCCGAGCTACCTCGCCGCCCGGACCGCTGCGCCGCCCGGACCGCTGCGCCGCCCGGACCGCTGCGCCGCCCGGACCGCTCGACCGCTCGGATCGCCGAGTCGCCCTCCGGGGCATAGGCGTCTGGCCAGCCCGGTCGTTGAATCGTCGGATTGTTGAACATGTGACCCCCGCCCCGCCCGGTGCGCGCGCCCGCCCCGCCGGTTCAATTGTTGAAGCAGTGGATTGTTGAACAATTGACACGGCATTCGTGACCCGCACACGATTGCGCCTGCTTCGCCGCGACCGCCGTCCTCGCCGCAAGCGCTCGCTCCGCCACAACCGCCTGCCGCCGCCTCGGCATCCCTGCCGCCCATCTGTCGGTGCGCTTCCCCGCCCGCCGCCCGCCGCCGCTTCGGCATGGCTGACGCCATCGGTCGGCGCGGCTGCGCGACGACCACCCGCCGCCTGCCACCCGCCGCCTGCCACCCGCCGCCTGCCACCCGACCATCTGCGGCCCATCGACCACCCGCTGTCCCTCGACCACCTGCGTCCCCCCGACCACCCGCTGTCCGCCGCCTGCTGTGCGACAACCGCCTGCTGTGCGACAACCGCCCGCAGCCCGCAGCCCGCAGCCCGCAGCCCGCAGCCCGCAGCCCGCTGCCCGTCGCCTGCGTTCCGTCGCCCGCCGCCACCGCCTGCCCCCTCCACCTCGGCGTGGCACGCGGGCTGCTGTGCGGGTCGCTGCCTCGGCGGGTGGGTGGTCCGGTGGGCGGAGCTGGAGCTGTCGGAATGCTGAAGGGCGGAACCGGGGTCGGTGGTCGTCCGTTTTGCCGGGTGTGACCACCGACCTCGCCGCCCGTGCGCCGGCCCGTGCACCAGTACGCCTGCTCGCCGTCGTCGGCACCCTGGCGGTCGTCGGGACGGTGACCATGATCGGGTCGCTCGACCTCTACCGGGCCCTCACCACGCCGGCGACGCTTCGGCGCACCATCAGCGAGTACGCGCTCGGCCCCCAGCGCTGGGTGTTCGACGTCGGCGTCGGGCTGCTCGTGGTCGGGTCGCTCGCCATCCTCGCCGTGCTGGTCCGGCGTCGGTTGGCGGGCACGGGCGGTGCGGTCGCGATGGTGGCCTGGGCGGTCGGGCTTGCGCTCGTCGTGGTGTTCCCCAAGCACAACTGGGCGGTGGGGGGGTCCGGGGCGAGCGGGACGGTGCACCGGGTGGCCAGTCTGGTGGCGTTCGTCAGCCTGCCGATCGCCGCGGTGCTGCTCGCCAGGCCCTGGGCCCGCGGCGACCGGCACGCGCGGTGGGTGGTGCGGTTCGGGGTGGTGTCGGCCCTCGCGTTCACCCCGATCCTCTACGCGGTGCTGGTGAACGCGGTCGTCGGCACGGCGTGGTGGCGGGTGGTGCCGCTGGGCTATGTCGAGCGCGTGCTGGTGGTGACCGAGGTCGCCACGGTGCTGGTGATCGGGCTCTGGGCCGTCGCTCAGTCCCGGTACAGACCGTCCAGCACGTCCCGGTAGCGCGACTCGATCTCCTTGCGCTTCGGCTTCATCGACGCGGTGAGCGTGCCGTCCTCCACCGAGAAGTCGCCGTCCAGCACCGCGAACCGCTTGATCTGCTCGTGCCGCGCCAACTTCCCGTTCGCCGCCGCGACCGCCCGCTCCACCTCGGCCCGCAGGTCCACCTCCGCCGACGCGGTGTCCGGGTCCGGTGTCACCAGCGCGACCACGTACCGGCGCTGGTCACCGTGCACCAGCACGTGCCCGATGTACGGGCTCGCCGCCTTCACCCGCGCGCCGACGCCCTGCGGCGACACGTACTTGCCGCCCGAGGTCTTGATCAGGTCCTTCTTGCGGTCGGTGATCCGCAGCCGGCCCGCGTCGTCCAGTTCGCCGATGTCGCCGGTGCGCAACCACCCGTCGTCCAACGTCGCCGCGGTCTCCTCGGGCAGCCCGCGGTACCCGCGCATCACGCCGCGACCGCCGATCAGCACCTCGCCGTCCTCCGCGATCCGCACCGACGTGCCCGGCAGCGGCTCGCCGACGGTGCCGAACTCGTGCGCGCCCGGCCGGTTCACGAACGACGCCGCCGACGACTCGGTCAGCCCGTAGCCCTCGAGGATGGTCAACCCGGCGGACTCGAAGAACCGGCCCACGTCCGCCGACAGCGGCGCCGAGCCGGACACGAAGTAGCGGATCCGGCCGCCGACCCGGTCGCGCAGCTTCGCGAACACCAGTCGGTCCGCGATCACCCGTCGCACCCGCCACGAAGGGTGCTCCGCGACCCGCAACGCCCACTCGAACAGCTTCTCCCGCACGCCGCCCGACGACCGCACCGACGCCACCACCCGCTGGTGGATCTTCTCGAATATCCGCGGCGCGCCCGCGACCACCGTCGGCCGCAGCTCCAGCAGGTTCTCCGAGATCCGGTCCACCGCGCCGTCCACCGCCGTCGGCACGCCGATGCCGACCATGGCCACCTGGAGCACCTTCCCGAAGGCGTGCGACATCGGCAGCCACAGGTAGTGCAGGTCGCTCTGCCGCAACAGGTCCAGCTCGGCGATCGCGTCCGCCGTGTACAGCCAGTTGTCGTGGGTCAGCTCCACGCCCTTGGGCGTGCCCGTGGTGCCCGAGGTGTAGATCAACGTCGCCAGGTCCTCCGGCGTGATCGCGTCCACCATCGCGTCGTACTCGGCCGCGTCCTCGGACGGCACGGGGAAGTCCGCGTCGCCGAACCGCACCAGCCGCACCCCGTCGGGCGCCTTGTCCGCCAGGTCCGGGTCGCACGCCACGATCGCGCTGCCCGAGTCGCGGACCACGTGCGCGCACTCCTCGGGCGTGCTGTTCGGGTACACCGTCGTCGTCACGCCGCCCGCCGCCAGCACGGCGAGGTCGTGCAGGATCCAGTCCACGCTCGTCGCGGCGATCAGCGCGACCCGCGCGCCGTCGCGGACACCGGCCGCCCGGTACCCCAGCGCCAACCCGCGGACCCGCTCGCCGACGTCGGACCAGGTCAACGACTCCCACCGGCCGTCGACGCGGTGCCGCAGCGCCTCGGCGCCGGGGGTGGCGCGCACCCGTTCGCGCAGCAGGTCGGGGATGGAACGGGCCACGGAGGTCCTCCTGGGCTGGACGGCGGGGTGTCCAGTCTCCCAGTCGTGATGACCGCGCGACGCGCCACCCGTAGGGTGACCGCATGGCTACCTGGGGCGACCTCGCCGCGTATGTCCGCGACGCCTACGACGTCATCGCCGAGGAGAAGGACGAGATCCGGATCCTCTTCGACTTCGAGCACCTGGACGAGGACGACGAGCGGACTCAGGTGATCGTCCTGGTCCGCGAGGTGCTCGACAAGGTGCACGAGTGGGTCCAGATCGCGTCGCCGATCGGCCTCGCCGCCGACGTCGACCTGCACGCGCTGCTGGTGGAGGTGGGCGTCTCCTCGATCGCCTGCGGCGCGGCGATCATGGGCGACCACGTCGTGCTGCGGCACTCGCTGCCGCTCTCCGACCTCGACATCCACGAGTTCGTCGACCCGCTCACGCTGCTCGCGGGCACCGCGGACCGGCTGGAGGAGCAGTTCTTCGGCGGCGACAACTACTGAACCCGGGCGTACCGCCCATCGGGATCGCGAATCGCCGTCCCCGACCCGGTGGACCGGCCGGTTTACCCTGGTGGGCGTGTACGAGTCGATGACGGTGCAGGTGCGCTCGGATCTGGGGGAACGGCGACTCGTCGCCGCGGTCCGGTCGCTGCTCGAACGGCACGAGGTGCTGCGCGCGGACGGGGCCTCGGCCGCGTCCTGCGTCCGCCACGTGTACCTCGCCCCCGACTCCGAGTGGCGCGCCGCCGACGAGGTGGCCGCCGCGTCCCGCCGCAACGGCGCTTTCCAGGTGGTGTGGCTGGACTCGGGCACCGAGGCCCGGCTGGTCCTGGTCGCCCGCAGCGAGGCGCTGGAGGAGGTCCCGTGGCGGGTCCTGCTCCCCGAGCTGGCCTCCGCGTGGAACGCCAGCCCGGTGCGGGTGCCCGCCTAGCCCGCGATGCCCGCCCCGAGTCCACTGTGGACGGTCAGCCGACCGGCCAGGTGTGCACGGGTTCGTTGCTGTGCATCAGGTCCCGGTAGGTGCGCAGCATCCGGCGCAACGCCTCGGGCCGGTCGAGCGACGAGTGGTCGTAGTGCTGGTGGAACACCCTGGCCTGCCACGTCGCGCCGTTCACCCCGGTGAGGCAGCGCTGCTCGACCACGCCCAACAGCCGGTCCCGCTCGACCGGGTCCACGTTCAACCGCACCAAACCCTCGTGCGCCAACGGCAACAGCCTGCGCAGCACCAGTTCCGCGGCCGGCACCGTGCCCAGGCCCGGCCAGTACACCTGCGCGTCGATGCCGTTCCGGGCGCCCGCCAGGAAGTTCTCCTCGGCCGCGCTGAACGACATCTGCGACCACAGTGGACGTTCCTCCTCGGCCAGCATCCGCACCAGGCCGTAGTAGAACGCCCCGTTGGCCAGCGTGTCGACCACCGTCGGGCCGGCGGGCAGCGTCCGGTTCTCCACCCGCAGGTGCGGCCGGTCGCCCACCACGTCGTACACCGGGCGGTTCCAGCGGTAGACGGTGCCGTTGTGCAGCCGCAACTCCGCGAGCGACGGGGTGTCGCCGCGCTCCAGCACCGCGAGCGGGTCCTCGGCGTCGCAGATCGGCAGCAGCGCCGGGAAGTACCGGACGTTCTCCTCGAACAGGTCGAAGATCGACGTGATCCACCGCTCGCCGAACCACACCCGCGGCCGGACGCCCTGCTCCTTCAGCTCGTCCGACCGGGTGTCGGTCGCCTGCTGGAACAGCGCGATCCGGGTTTCCCGCCACAGCTCCTTGCCCAGCAGGAACGGCGAGTTCGCGCCCACCGCCACCTGCACGCCCGCGATGGCCTGCGCCGCGTTCCAGTACGACGCGAACGCCTCCGGCGGCACCTGGAGGTGGAACTGGGTGGACGTGCACGCGGCCTCGGGCACGATCGAGTCCGCGGTCAGCTGCAACCGCTCCACGCCGTCGATCGAGATCGCCAGGTCCTCGCCGCGCGCGGCCAGCACCTGCTCGTTGAGCAGCTCGTAGCGCGGGTTGACCGACAGCGCGTCCACCGCGAGGTGCTTGGCCTGCAACGTCGGCAGGATGCCGATCATCACCATGTGCGAGCCCGCGTCCCGGGCCTTGTGCTCGGCCTCGTTCAGCGACGCGCGCACGGTCTCCTCGAAACCGGGCATCGCGTCGTCGCCCAGTTCGCGCGGCGCGACGTTGATCTCCAGGTTCCACTGGCCGAGCTCGGTGACGAAGTCCGGGTCGGCGATCGCCTCCAGCGCCTGGGTGTTGCGCATGGCGGGGTCACCCGCCTCGTCCACCAGGTTCAGCTCGATCTCCAGGCCCGCCATCGGGCGCTGGAAGTCGAACCGCGACTCGCGCAGCATCCGCGCGAACACGTCGAGGCACCGCCGCACCTTGGTGCGGTACCGCGTGCGGTCCTCGCGGGTGAACTCGTGCCGTGCGACCTCGTCGCCCACTTGCGCCCTCCCAGACCGGATGATCAGGGCGCGGGTACCGCGATCGCGGTGACCACAAACCCCTCCCGCACGAGCCAGCGACCGGTGAACCCGTCCAGCATGACGCCGTCCACCACCGGGGGGTCGATCAGGATCCGCGCGGCGAACGTGCCGTCGTCGGGGTTGACGGTCACCTCCGCATCCTCGAACCCCAGCCACGCGCGCGCCAGTGGGAACCACGCCTTGTAGACGGTCTCCTTGGCGCTGAACAGGAGCCGGTCCCAGGCCACCTTGTCGCCCGCCGCCCGCAACCGCTCGACCATGGCCAGCTCGGGCGGCAGCGCCACGGCCTCCAGCACGCCGCCGGGCGTCGGCTCGTTCGGCTCGGCGTCGAGCCCGATCGTCCACACCTCGGACGCCCGGCCGACGGCCGCCGCCCGGTAGCCCTTGCAGTGCGTGATCGCGCCGACCACCCCGGCGGGCCACAGCGGCTCCCGGTTGGGGCCCGGCAGGATCGGCACGGGCGCGATGCCCAGCCCGCCCAGCGCGGCGCGCGCGCAGTGGCGACCGGTGGTGAACTCCAGCCGGCGCTTCTCCACCGATCGGGCGATGTGCTCCTGCTCCTCGGGGAACAGCACCGCGTCGGCCGGGTCCTCGAACGCGTCGACCGCGGCGACGGGCGGCGGCAGCAGGTCGGTGATCACCGGGCGTCCCCCTCGCGCAGCACGTCCAGCAGGGGCGCGCCGGTCCAGCCGCGGGGCTGCCACTCGCGCGGGTAGCCCAGCGACACCTCGTCGAAGCGCACGCCGTCCTTCCGGATGGTGCGCGGGATGTGCAGGTGGCCGTAGACCGCGACGGCCGCCCGGTAGCGCAGGTGCCAGTCCGCGGTCTTCTCGGTGCCGCACCACAACGCGAATTCGGGGTACCGCAGGATGAACGTGGGATCCCGCACCAGCGGCCAGTGGTTGATCAGCACCGTGCGCAGGGTCGGGTCCACCTGGTCGAGGCGCCGCTCGGTCTCCTCGACCCGCGCCGCGCACCACGCCTCGCGCGACGGGTAGGGGTCCGGGTGCAGGAAGTACTCGTCGGTGCAGATGACGCCCGCCTCCTGGGCGGCGTCCAGCGCGCTCGCCTTGTCGGTCGTGCCGGCCGGGCGGAACGTGTAGTCGTACAACGTGAACAGCGGCGCGACGGCCACCGGGCCGCCGGCGCCCTCGAACACCGCGAACGGGTCCTCCGGGGTCAGCACGCCCAGCGACCGGCACAGCTCCACCAGGTGCTTGTAGCGGACCTCGCCGCGGGCCTGCACCGGGTCGTCCTTGGTGGTCCACAGCTCGTGGTTGCCCGGCGACCACACGACGGTGTGGAACCGGTCCCGCAGCTGGGACAGCGCCCACTCGATGTCCTCGACCTTCTCCGCCACGTCGCCGGCCACGATCAGCCAGTCGTCGGGGGAGTGCGGCCGGATGGCCGAGGTGAAGTCGCGGTTGAGCTGGTAGGTCACGTGCAGGTCGCTGGTGGCGAGCAGGCGCGGTGTGCTGGTCACCCTTGCGAGGGTATCCGCAGTCCCGCCGAGTGGGACCACGACCGTTCGCCCGCTCGTCGCGGGTGGGGTGCCGTTGGTCGTGCGGCGGTGCGCCGCGTGACGACGGCTCCACCCGCTCGCCGGGTACGTGCTTGGGAGTGAGCGGTCGTGTTCCTAGCGTGATGGTCATCACGACCTGTCCTGGGCGGAGGACCTGATGACCGACTACGCACGAACCGCACAGCCGTTCGGCCGCACGGTGGGCGCCGAGATCGCCCGCCAGGTTCAACAGCACGTGCACCCCGCGGTCGCGCCGCGTCGCATCGACGACGCCGCGCTGGCCACGTTGCTCCGCGCCCGCCAGCGGGGTGACGCGCAGCGGCAGGAGCCGTGGGTCCGCCGGGCACCCGAGGTGCCTCCCCGGGCGCCGCACGCGGACGTGATCGAGCAGCTGGCCGCGCGGCTCGTGCCGTCGGCGCTGTGGGCCCGCGTGGAACCCCAGATCCCACCCGCGAAGGTGCGCCGCCAGGGCGGTGGCCGTGGCCGCGTGTCGGACCGGGCGATCTTCACCGCGATCGTGTTCGTGCTGACGAGCGGGTGCGCGTGGCGGCACCTGCCGGCGACGTTCGGGGTGACCGTGCCGACCGTGCACCGGCGCTTCCAGGAGTGGACCGACGCGGGCCTGTGGCCGCGGCTGCGCCGGGTGGTGGCGGAGGGTCCCGCGGAGGAGACCGAGTGGCTGCGGCTGGTGCTGGAGGCCGCGGAGCGCCGCGGGGCACGGGCGGCGGTCTGACGGGTTTTCCGGGCGGCCGGCATTCCCCGACCGGGTGGCAGGTGAACCGGGACGGGGGTGCCGGCCGTTCGTTGTGGTAGGAGGTGCCGACCATGTCCGATCCCAGCGCACCGCTCACCGGCCGCGAGGTGGCCCTGCTCCGCGCCACCGCCGCCCACCGCGTGGAACTCACCTGCGGCCGCCGCGAACCCGACCTGAGAGTCGACTCGCTCCCGTTCTGCGACTACGCGGCGGCCTGGTCCGTGGTCAACGCGGGCCTGATCGAACCGGAATCCCGCGCTCCCGCGGGCCACTGGGTCCCGGCTCGGCTGACGGCGGCGGGCGAAACCGCGTTGACGGCGTGAGTTCTTGATTATCCGAGGTTGTGGTGCCGCGAGCCGGCGACCACGTTCCGGGCGCTTTCGGTGAGTCCCACCCACCACCGAATTCCCAGCCCTTCGTCGTCGTGCGACCACACGGCCTCGGCACGCGGCCACACGAATCCCGCCACATCGGCCACGTGTTCCGCGTCTACCGGCAGGAGCAGGGGCCGACCCTGCCTCAGTCGACCCTGGCAGGGTGGCTCGACCTGACTCAGGGGAGCGTCAGCGTGATCGAGCGGTCCCGTCGGCGGGTGACCGATCTGGAGCGCTTGGAACGGTGGTGCGACGCGCTTCGGGTACCGCGCCACCTGCGCTGGTTCAACGGCCTCCCGGCCGGTGCTGAGGTGCCGGATTCCCTTACACCGCAGGAAATGTCACTCCGGAGTTTGGGCCTCGGGTACCAGCCGTCACTACCGGCTACGGTGGAGGTGGTTGCCGACCTCGGGAGGTACGACGTGGAGCGAAGGACCTTCCTGACCGGTGCGGTGTTCGGTGTCGCGGCGTCGGTCGGGCCGAGTCGGGACTGGTTGTTGGCGACGTTGGACGAGGTTGGTCCGGTGCGGGGGAAGGTCGGCGGTGAGCAGGTTGCCGCCGTTCGTCGGGCCTTCGGGGTGTTCCAGGAGTTGGACGTGATGCTCGGCGGTGGTCACGCTCGGGCGCAGTTGTCGGCTTATCTGACGTCGCACGTGGTTCCGTTGTTGCGGAGCAACGATCCGGCGACGCGGGATGGTCGGGCGTTGTACGAGGCGGCGGCGGAGCAGTTGTACCTGTTGGGGTGGATGGCGTTCGACAACGGGGAGCAGTCGTTGACCCAGCGGTACCTGGTCCAGTCGTTGCGGTTGGCGCAGGCGGCCGGGAGTCCGGAGTTGGGGGCGCACGTGTTGGCGGGGTTGTCCGATCAGGCGACGTCGACCGGGCATCCGGATCACGGTGTGCAGTTGGCGAAGGCGGGACGGGCGGGGTTGGCGCGAGGGCGGTCGGAGGGCTGTCTTGCGCGGTTGTGGGCCTTGGAGGCTCGGGCGGAGGCGGCGATGGGGGAGGGGAAGGCGGCGGGGCGGGGTGTTCGTCTGTCGGAGAAGGCGTTCGAGGGGTTTCGGGTCGAGGACGAGCCGGAGTGGGCGCGGTTCATCGATCGTGCTTATCTGAACGGGGAGTACGCGCACGTGTTTCGCGACCTGGGGCGGTCCGGTGAGGCCGCGCGTTTCGCGGAGTTGTCCATTGTGGACGCCAAGCGGGGGAATCGGGCTCGGCGGGGGTGTTTGGCGCAGGCGGCGTTGTCGCGGGCGCACCTGGACGACCACGATCTGGAGGCTGCCGCGTCGGCCGGCAGGGCGGCGGTGCGGTTGGCGGTGGCGGTGAAGTCGTCGCGGTCGGTTGGCGCGGTGGAGGATCTGCGGGAGCGGATGCGGGGGCACGGGGGAGTGCCTGTGGTGCGGGAGTTCCTGGACGTTTCGCGGGCGTTGCTTCCCGGTTAGCCGCGTTCGATCGTGTGGGTCAGCAGGGTTACCAGGTCCGCCAGTTGGCGTTCCTGTTCCGGCGGGGACATCTCGCTCAACGTGCGGTCCCCGCGCGGTCGCCAGTCGTAGATCGCCAGTTCCGACGACAGGAACTGGCTCGGTCCGACCAGGACCGGCACGATCAGGCAGCCGCCTCGGCCTGCGGCCTCCAGCAGGCGGGGTAGTTGTTCCTCCACGATCAGGTCCGAGCCGAGCGAGTACGCCGACACCAGCACCAGGGCCACCTTCGCGCGGTTCAGGGCGTCGTTGACGGCCTCCTTCCGGCTGGTTCCCAGGGGAATCCGCTGGTCCGACCAGATGTTCAGCTGTGCCTTGCGCTCCAACGGCCGCAGGTGGACCTCCAGGCGCTGCAACCACTCCACGTCCTGCGGGCTGTGGCAGAGGAACACCTGGTCGCGCGGCACGGCGGGTTGCCGACCGGTCAGACCCACCAGGTCCTCGCGCGAGGACTGCCGCAGGTAGAACAGGAACTGCGGGTCGTCCACCACCAGCCGCCCGCCGCGCCGGTCGTGGAAGAGGTGGCGGGACACGACGTCCGGCAGCGCGTGCGGGAACGGCGCGGTCAGGCGGAGGTCGCCGGTGGGCGAGTTCCCCAGCTCCAGCAACAACTCCAGGCAGCGGGACTCGGTCGGCGGGTCCAGCGCGCCGAACGCGGCCACCGCGCCCTCGTACCGGGTCGCGAGCTGGGCCGCCACGCGCGGCAGCGTCACGCCCAGGTCGGCCGGCACGTCGGTGCGGGTGGGCGCGGTCTCGGTGATGCGGGCGTCGACCACCAGCTGCCAGCAGAGCATCTGGGTGGTCAGCAGGCTCCCGCCCGCCGCGCGCACGATGCCCGCCTTGTCCGCGAACGCGATGTTCAGCGCCTGCTCGCCCTTGTCCACCAGCTGCCGCACCAACTCCTCGGACACCTGCCCGACCCGGAACACCCGCACCCGCGCGGCGAGGTCGACGCCGTCGCCGACGAGCCGCGTCGCGGTGCCGGTCAACCCGGCCAGCACCAACCGGTCGGTGCGGGAACCGGTGTCCGCCAACAGCTTCAGGTAGTCCGCCAGCTCGTCCTGCACCTCGCCCGGCAGCCGCTGGAAGTCGTCCACCACGACCAGACCCGAGTGCTCGCGCGGCAACCGCCTGATCCGCGCCAGGTCCGCGTGCGACGACGCCCGCAGCACGACCGCCTCGCCGAGCAGCTCCCGGTCGCGCTCGACCGCGTTGTGCAGCACGGTCGACTTGCCGATGCCCGCCGGACCCTCCACCACGACGGCCAACCCGGGCTGCCGCAACGCCATCCGCAACTCGGTGAACCAGTCCGGCTCCACGAACGTCACCGTCGGCACCCCCGCCAGCGGGAACACCTCGTCCAGCGCCCTGATGCGCGGCGCGGGCTCGACAGGTCGGGCCGCGGGTTCCGGGCGGTCCCGGCCCAGGTGCTGCCGCACGGCCAGCCGCACGCCGTCGACCACGCTCACCATCGCCTCGTCGCGACTGCGCCAGTCCACGACCGGCCGCGCGCCGGTGGGCAGCGCGGACAGGTGCCCGAACGGCTGCCGCTCCCACGGCGTCGCCCGGTACACCACCGGCACCACGAGCTTGCCGCTGTCCCGGCGCAGCACCAGCCGCATCTCCTCGCCCGAGCCGTACCGGGTGCTTTGGAGGTCGCGGCTGACCACGAGCAGCACCACGTCCGCGTCCCGGACCAGCCCGTCCACCTCGCCCTCGGCGACGGCCCGCGCGTGGACCGGCCGCACGTCCACCCACGACAGCAGACCCTCGGTCTCGAGCGTCAGCAGCGAGTCCTCGAGGTCGTCGGCGAAGTCGGCGTCCTCCACCGCGTGCACGACGACCGCGCCCACCTGCCGCGGCGCCTCCTCCACCGCCGCCGGCTCGACCACCGGCTCCGGCACCCCGGAACCGGGGAACGCCGGCTGCCTGCGCTCGCCGCCGTACTCGCGCAGCAGCGCGGCACGCGCGTCCGTCGCGCCCATCCCGCTCAGGTCCAGCACCTCCGGCAGCACCTCGGCCGCGCCGTCCGCGGGCGTCACCCGCACGCCCGACACCTGGCGCGACGCCGGCAGCGCCGACCCGACGCGCCGGTTCAGCGCGGGCGACACCACCAGGATCACCCGCTCCGCCCGGTCCGCCGCCGCGGTCAACCCGGCCCCCGCGGCCCGGCCCGGCTCCAGCGCGTGCGCGTCGATCTCGGTGGAGAAACCCGCGCCCTCCAACTGGAACGCGATCCACTGCGCCCACGCGGCGTCCGCGTCCACCCGCACCACCGCGAAATCGGTGCGCTCCACGCCCGCGGGCGAGCGGGACGCGGCCGACCGGGTCCAGATCCGCGCGGTCGTGCCCAGCACCTCGGTGTGCACCCGCACCGGCCGGAACTCGTTGGCACGCGCGGTTCCGCGCAGCACGCGGTCGTAGAACGACCCGGTGGTGATCACCGCGAGACCGGCGCCGTGCTGCGCCTCCTCCATCGCGGACGAGTAGACCAACGACTCCACCGCGCGCAGCAGCGGTCCGCCGAACCTGCCGGGCAGCGCGGAGACCTTGCCGCTGTGCACCGCCGCCCGCAGCCGCGCGCCGTGCCACGCCGCGTCCTCGGCGATCCGCGCGGCGAGCGCCTCGGTCAACCCGGCGAGCACCGCCTCGGCCACGTCCGACTCGGCCACCTCGGGCCGGACCAGCGCCGTGCAGCCGCCCGCCGACTCCTGCACGTCGAACGAACCCGGGTCGACGCCCGCGGCCGTCAGCGCGCCCGCCACCAGGGCCGCCACCCCGGGCAGCAGTTCCTCCGCACCACCCGCGGGCACGGCCAAGTCGACCGACACCACCGTCCGCGGCACCGACTCGGCCAGCTTCCCCACCCCGATCACCCGTCGACGGCCTATCGTCCCAGCACCGCGAAGCGTTAGGCGTGCACCCCCGCTTGGTACTTGGGCACCCGCACGCTGATCTTGGTGCCGAGGCCCTGCGCGGTTTCCACCACCAGCCCGTAGTCGTCGCCGTAGCAGCGGCGCAGCCGCTCGTCGATGTTGCCGAGGCCGATGCCCGCGGTTTCGCCGACCTGGCCCGCGAGCGTGCGGCGCAACGCCTCCGGGTCCATCCCGATGCCGTCGTCCTCGATGGTGATGTGCGCCTCCTCGCCCGCGTCCGCCGCCTGGATGGAGATCCTCCCCGGACCGACCTTGCCCTCCATGCCGTGCCGGACCGCGTTCTCCACCAGCGGTTGCAGGCACAGGAACGGCACCGTCACCGGCAGCACCTCGGGCGCGATCTGCAACGTCACCTGGAGCCGCTCGCCGAACCGGGCCCGCTCCAGCGCCAGGTACTGGTCGATCGACCGCAACTCCTCGGCCAGCGTGGTGAAATCGCCCGCGCGGCGGAACGAATAGCGGGTGAAGTCGGCGAAGTCGAGCAGCAGCGTGCGCGCCCGTTCCGGGTTGGTCCGCACGTAGGAGGCGATGGCGGACAACGAGTTGTAGATGAAGTGCGGCGAGATCTGCGCCCGCAGCGCCCGGACCTCGGCCTCCACCAACCGGGTCCGCGAGCGGTCGAGCTCGGCCAGCTCCAGCTGACCCGACGCCCACCGCGACACCTCGTTCGTCGCGCGCACCAACCCCGCCGACGCCTCCCGGCTGTACGCGGCCAGCACGCCGACCACCCGGCCCTCCACCGTCAGCGGCGCGAGCACGGCGGTGTGCACCGGGCAGTCCGGTTGTCCGCACGCGATGTCGAACGCCCGGGTCCGGCCGGTCGCGAACACGTCGCGGGCCAGTTCCATCGCGTCGGCCGAGTGGTGCTCGCCGAGCCCCTCCCACGCCACGACCTCGGTCTCGTCGGTCAGCGCCAGCGCGGGCGTGCCGAGCAGCGTGCGCAGGTGCTTCGCGGACTTCTTGGCCGCCTCCGGCACCAGGCCGGCGCGCAGCGGTGGCGCCGCGGACCACGCCGTGTGCAGCGTCTCGAAGGTGATCCGCTGCGCCTCGGTCAGGAAGTCGTTGCGGTCGCGGGAGGTCAGCCACAGGGTGATCACCACCGCGAGGCCCACCACCAGGATCGCGCCCGCCGTGAGCACGGCCGTCACCCCCGGTCCTGACTGCGCAGTCCCAGGTTCTCCGGCGCGTGCAGCCGCACCATCACGTGGTTCACCCCCGGTGGCACCTTGCGCGGTGTCAGCAGCGACACCACGTACATCACGACGAAACCCAGCGGCACCGTCCAGGCGGCCGGCCGGGTCAGGAACACGTGGTACCAGGCGTTCCCGCCGCCCGCGCTGATCGTGACCAGCCCGGCGACCAGCGCCGGCACCCCGCCCGCGAGCATCCCGGCCACCGCGCCGACCGTGGTCACCCGCGTGCTCCAGATGCCCAGCACCAGCAACGGGCACAGCGACGACGCGGCCACCGCGAACGCCAGGCCCACCATGTCCGCCACCGGAACCTTGCCCACCAGCAGCGACATGCCGAGCGGCACCAGGATCGCGAGCAGCGTGGAGATCCGGAAACCCCGCACCCCGCGCAGTTTCAGCACGTCCCGGCTCAGCACCCCGGCCAGCGACACCATCAGACCCGACGAGGTGGACAGGAACGCGGCGAACGCGCCACCGGCCACCAGCGCGCCCAGCAGCTGCCCGCCCAGACCGTCGACCATCCGGCTGGGCAGCACCAGGACCACCGCGTCGGTGTCGCCGGTCATCAGCAGCTCGGGGGTGTAGAGCCTGCCGAGCGCGCCGTAGATCGGCGGCATCAGGTAGAACACGCCCAGCATGGCCAGCACGATCAGCGTGGTGCGGCGCGCGGCGCGGCCGTTCGGGTTGGTGTAGAAGCGGACGATCACGTGCGGCAGGCCCATGGTGCCCAGGAACGTGGCGATGATCAGCGAGTACACCGCGTACAGCGGGAACCGCTCGCCGCCGCGCATGGGCAGCGCCCAGATGTCGTTGGTGCTGCTGGGGATCGAGATCTCGTGCGGCACCGACGCGCCGGCCGGGAAGGTCAGCCGCGACCCGGCCGCCGCGGTGTGCTCACCCGGCGCCAGCTCGGCCGTGCCGTCGATCCGGGTGCCGTCCACGACGCCCGCGCCCGCGTACCCCGTCGGCGTCCCGACCCGGAACGCGGTGTCGCTGTCGAAGGTCACCGTGGTCTGCTGCGGGAACTGCGGCGCGGCCGGGCCGTTCAGCTCGCGCGCGCCGTGGGACTGCCACGCCACCACCAGGAACACCACGGGCACCGCGATCGCGGTCAGCTTGAGCCAGTACTGGAACGCCTGCACGAACGTGATGCTGCGCATGCCGCCGGAGATCACGTTCGAGGTCACCACGACCGCGACCACCAGCGCGCCCACCCAGTCCGGCGCGCCGGTGACCGTGTGCAGGGTCAAACCCGCGCCTTGCAGTTGCGGCAACAGGTACAGCCAGCCGATGCCCAGCGCCAGCACGCTCGCGACCGCGCGCACCGCGGGCGAGGCGAACCGGGCCTCGGCGAAGTCCGGCAGCGTGTACGCGCCACTGCGCCGCAACGGCGCCGCGACCAGGGCCAGCAGCACCAGGTACCCCGCCGTGTAGCCGACCGGGAACCACAGCATGTCCGGTCCGTGCGCGAAGATCAGGCCCGCGATGCCGACGAACGACGCGGCCGACAGGTACTCGCCGCCGATCGCGGAGGCGTTCCACCACGGCGAGACGGTGCGGCTGGCGACGAAGAAGTCCGACGTGGTGCGGGAGACGCGCAGTCCGTAGGTGCCGACGAGGACCGTGCCGAGCGCGACCACGATCACCGCGACCACGCCGTAGCCACTGCTCACGAACGCTCCACCAGGTCCGCGAACTCCTGCTCGCTGCGCTCGGCCTGGCGGACGTAGAACCAGCCCGCGGCCACCAGCACCGGGAACACCACGACGCCCAGCAGCAGCCAGGGCAGTTGCAGGCCCAGGAGTTTCTGCGCCGCGACGCCCGGCGCGAGCGTGAACACCAGCGGCAGCGCGGCGACGCTGCCGCACACCACCGCGCACAGCAGCAGGCCGAGGCGGCGCTGGGTGCGGATGAGCGACCGCATGTAGACCGCGCCCAGTTCGCTCTGCTCGTCGATCTCGCGGGACGCCGGGTAGGGGCGTGGCGCGCGGGGCGCCCTGGTGCGCGGACTGGTCACGACGACGCGCTGGGTCGGCGGCTTGCGCGGGTGGGTCATGACGGTTGCCGGTTGCGGCGCACCAGGAGTTGCCGCAGGTGCCGCGCGTGCCGGCGGCTGACCGGCAGCACCGCGCCGCCGATGTTGACGCTGAGGTGGCCGTCCTCCAGGCGGAGTTCTTCGATGTGGCCCAGCGACACCAGGTGGCTGCGGTGGATCCGCACGAACCCGGCCGACCGCCAGCGCTCCTCGAGCCCGTTCAACGCGGCGCGCACCAACCCGCTGCCGGTCGCGGTGTGCAGGCGGGCGTAGTCGCCGTGCGCCTCGACGTAGCGGATGTCGGCCAACCGGATGAACCTCGTGATACCACCGAGTTCGACCGGGATCACCTCGTCGCCGACGTCCGGCTCGGGCTGCTGTGCGGGCGGCGGTTCGGGCGACTTGGTCTCCAGCACCTCGTGCACGATCCGGTGCACGGACTCGGCGAGGCGTTCCGGGCGGACCGGCTTGAGCAGGTAGTCGAGGGCTTTGAGCTCGAACGCCTCGACCGCGGGCTCCTGGTGGGCGGTCACGAACACGATGGGCGGCGGTTGCGCGAACCGGGACAGCACGCGGGCCAGGTCGAGACCGTCGAGGCCGGGCATCCGGATGTCGAGGAAGACGGCGTCCACGGGCCTTCCGGCGTCCATGGCCCGGTGCAGCGTGCGCAGCGCCTTGGTCGCGTCGGTGACGGCCTCGACGTGGGCGACCCGGGGGTCGGAGCGCAGGAGGTAGACCAGGTCGTCCAGCGCGGGCGCCTCGTCGTCGACCGCGAGCACCCGCAGCGTCCGCTCCAGCGTGCCGCGGCGCTCAGGCCCCTCGCAGAGGGGGCAGGGGAGACTTGACGTCATCGAGTTCCAATGCGGTGTGGTCGACGGCCCGGCGATTAGACCACCGGACGGCCATCCTCGCCCCTCGGGAGGGCGAAGGGCAACGAATCCCGGCCGCGTGACGACATCACCGGGCGCCATCCCACCACACCCTGCCGTTCTCTCGTTCAACAATCCCCTGATCCCACACGCCGCTCGCGTCGGCGACCGCGGTCCGGGTGCCCGGGCCTGCTTCGCCGGTCGCTCGTTCTGGCGGTATTTCGTTGGATTGTTGAACAGTCGGACGGTTCTGCGGCCGGGGACAGGCGACATCGTCGGCTGTGGCGAGGTGTTCGGGCGAACCCGGTGGGTCGTCCGGTCGGGCACGACGGGTGATCGCCCCACCGCGGGTGTGCGCTTGGCTGGGTACACCTCGAGCACGGTGTGGACGATCGTCGGGATCGCGGTGGCGCTCCTGCTGGGCGGTGTGGGCGGCGTTCCGGTCGGCCGACCCGCGACGCACCCTGCACGTCACGATGGACCAGGCGGTGTCGTCGCTGCGTCGCGCGCCATCGTGGCCACCGCGTCCGCGAGGTCGGCGGCCGAAGCGCAAGGTGCTACGAGGGCGCGTCGAGTAGGGCGGCCAGGAGTTGGTCGGCCCGTTGCTCGAAACCGCCGAAGCCTGCTCGCAGGGCCAGGTCCTTGCCGATTCTGGCGTGGCGGAGGGCGTCGGCGCGGCGGCCGTCGGCGGTCAGGGCGGTGGAGAGGTGCAGGTGGGAGTTCGTGACGCCGTAGCGGTAGTCGCAGTCGAGGGAGAGTTCCAGGGCTCGGCGGTGGGCGGCGGTGGCTCGGTTCGGTTTGGACAGGTGGCGCAGCACCAGGCCCAGCGCGTTGTGCACCTCCGACTCGATGCGCGGCGACCCGCCCAGCTCCTGCACCAGGGCCAGCGCGCGTTGCGCCGACCGCAGCGCCTCCGCGTGCTCACCGCCCAGGCACAACGCCGTCGACAGGTGCGCCATCGCCTCCGCTCGCGCGTGCCGCGCCCCGGTCCGGTACCACGACGCCAGCGCGTGCCGGAAATGTTCTACAGCACCGGAATAGTCACCCGTCATCGTCAGGCACCGCCCCAGCAGGTTGGCGCACGTCGCCTCCAGGTTCGCCCCCGACGCCGCCCGCGCCAGCGACAACCCCTCCTCCAACTGCGCGATCGCCGCGCCCACCGCGCCGCGCATCAGGTTCAGCGCGCCCAACCCCGCCAACCCGCCGATCCGCACGTGCGGAGCTGCCGACGCCGACGTGCTCAGCGCCATCAACCGGTCGAACGCCGCCGCGGCCAGGCCGAACTCGCCCAGCTCGAGGTCGACCACCCCGGCCAGCCCGGAGTGCAGCCACACCACGTCACCCGACGGCCGCGCCTCGCTCAGGTACCGCTGCGCCACCCGCAGGTTCCCCAGGTTCCGGTGCTCGGCCGCCAACCACACCAGCATCGCCGTCTCCGCCGCGCCGTCACCGCACGCCCGCGCCGCGCCCAGCGCCGCGTCGATCGCGTGCAGGAACTCGACGTGGTGACCGTGCGACCCGAAGTACCCGCTCACCGCGTCGATCAACTGCCACGCCGGCGGCAGCGGGCCGTAGCGGGCGCAGTGCTCGGTGGCCGCCAGCACCGCCGCGCGCTCCACCTCCAACCACGCCCGCGCCGCGTCCTCGTCCAGCACCGGCACGGTCGCCGCCGGCCGCAACTCCGGGTACAGCACGTCGCCGACCTCGACCGCGGTCCGCAGGTACCAGGAGAACAACCGCTCCCGTGCACCGCCGACGTCGTCGCCCGCGGCCGCCGCCCGGTCCGCCGCGTAGTCGTGCAGCAGGTCGTGCAACGCGAACCGGTCACCGCCCACCCGCTGCACGAGGTGCGCCGTCGCCAGGTCCTCCAGCAGCGCCCGGGCCCTCGCCTCGGTCCCGCCCAGCAACGCCGCCGCGCCCGCCGCGCTGAAATCCGGACCCGGCACCAGACCCACCAACCGGAACAACCGGGCCGCGTCCGCCGGCAGCGCCGCGTAGGACAGGTCGAACGCCCGCCGCACCGCCGCCGTGTCGTCGTTGTCCACGGCCAGCGCCGTCAACCGGTCGCCCGCCCGCAGCTCCTCCACGTAGGACGCCACGTCCGCGTGCGGCGAACCCACCAGGTTGCCCAGCGCGATCCGCAGCGCCAGCGGCAGGTACCCGCACAACCGGGCCAGCTCGCTGATCACCTCGAACTGCGCCGCAGCCGCCTCCGGACCGAGCGACCGGGCCAGCAGCTTCCACGCCTCGTCACCCCGCAGCACGTCCAGCCGCACCACGGTCGCCCGCAGCGGGCCGCGCAGCTCGTTGCGGCTCGTCACCACCACCGAGCACCCCGGCTCGCCGGGCAGCAGCGGCACGACCTGGTCCACCGACGCCGCGTTGTCCAACGTGATCAGCACCCGCCGGCCGCGCAGCCGCGCCCGGTACCCGCGCACCAGCTCGGCCTCGTCCACCGGGATGTGGTCGGCCCGCACGCCCATCGCCCGCAGGAACCGCGCCAGCACCGCCGACGTGGACAGCGGCGGCGACGTCGAGTGGCCGCGCAGGTTCACGTACAGCTGACCGTCGGGGTAGCGCTCGCGCACCGCGTGCCCGACCGAGATCGCGAACGCCGTCTTGCCCACGCCCGGCGGCCCGCACACCACCACGGTCGCCGCCGCCCGCGCCAGCAACCCGGTCACCCGGGTCAGCTCGGCGCCCCGGCCGACGAAGTTGCCCACCGGCGCGGGGAGCTGGGACACCGGCGTCCACGTCGACGCGGCCGGCTGGTGCAGCCCGGGGTCGCCGGTCAGGATCGCGTGGTGCACCGAGCGCAGCCCGTCGCTCGGGTCGACGCCCAGCTCGCGGGCCAGCGCGGTGGACGCCTGCCGGTACGCGTCGAGCGCGTCGGCCTGCCGGTCCACCCGGTACAGCGCGACCATCAGCTGCGACCAGAACTGCTCGCGCAACGGGTGCTGCGCGGTCAGCCGGCGCAGGTCCGCGATCACCTCGTCGCACCGGCCCAGCCGCAGCTTCACGTCCACCAGCTCGGAGATCACCCGCAGCCGCTGCTCGGCCAGGTGCGGCGCCTCGATCTCGTGCAGCGACGCCGAGGGCACGTCGGCCAGCGCCGTGCCGCGCCAGTGCTCCAGCGCCCGCTCGTACAACGCCGCCGCGCCCGGGAAGTCCTCGTCGCCGGCCGCCGCCGCGCCCCGCTCCGCGAGGTCGGTGAACCGGTCGAGGTCCAGCGCGCCCGGCGGCAGGTCGATCCGGTAGCCGGTGGGCGTGGTGCGGATCAGCTGCGGCTCGCCGAGCGCCCGGCGCAGCCGCATCACGTACACCGGCAGGGTTTGCGCGGCGCGGTCCGGCGCGACCTCGCCCCACACCCGGCGGATCAGGTCACCCGCCGGCACCGAGCGGTTGGCGCCGAGCAGGAGGGTGGCGAGGACGATGCGGTGCTTGGCGGCGGTGATCGGGACGGTTCGGCCGCCCCGGCGGACCGCCAGGGGTCCTAGCACACCGAACTCGTCCTCCGACAGGGTCGATCGCCTCCGCTCCGTTCCGACTCGGTCATGCTGGTGTCCCCGCCGGCGCGGCAGTACCACCGGATGGCCCCGAAGGGGGCTAGACGAGGCCCACTTCGGTGATCCGCAGGACGGCGGCGCCGGACTCGTCCGATCCGCCGAGGTCGACCTCGGCGGTGAAGCCCCAGTCGTGGTCCTTCTCCGGGTCGTCGAACACCTGCCGCACCAGCCAGCGCTCGGGTTCCTCGGTGATCGTCAGCAGCGCCGGGCCGCGCGCGTCCGGACCCATGCCGATGGCGTCGTGCTCCTCGAAGTACGGGTCGAGGGCCTCCTGCCAGTCCTCCGAGGTCCACCCGGCGTCGCCGTCGAGCTGACCCAGTTCGTAGTAGTTGCGCCGGGCGGCGAGCTCGACGCGGCGGAACAGCGCGTTGCGCACCAGCACCCGGAACGCGCGCAGGTTGCGGGTGACGGCCGGGGGAGCGGTGTCGACCAGCTCCTCCTCGCCCGGGTTGCGCAGCTTCTCCCACTCGTCCAGCAGGCTCGAGTCGACCTGGCGCACGAGTTCGCCCAGCCACTCCTGGAGATCGCTCAGCTCCTCGGTCTTCGCGTCCTCGGGAACGGTCTGCCGCAACGCCTTGTACGCGTCGGCCAGGTACCGCAGCACCAGTCCCTCGGACCGGGCCAGCTGGTAGTGCGACACGAACTCGGTGAACGTCATCGCGCGCTCGAACATGTCCCGCACCACGGACTTCGGCGACAGGTGGTGGTCGGCGACCCACGGGTGCCCGCGCCGGTAGGTCAGGAACGCGGCCTCGAGGAGCTCGGCGAGCGGCTTCGGGTAGGTGACCTGCTCGAGCAGTTCCATCCGCTGGTCGTACTCGATGCCCTCGGACTTCATCGCGCCGATGGCCTCGCCGCGCGCCTTGTGCTCCTGCGCGGACAGCACCTGGCGCGGATCGTCCAGAATGGACTCCACGACCGAGAGCGCGTCGAGCGCGTAGGTCGGCGACTCGCGGTCCAGCAGTTCCAGCGCGGCCAGCGCGAACGGCGACAGCGGCTGGTTGAGCGCGAAGTTCACCTGGAGGTCGACGGTCAGCCGGATCTCGCCGCCCTGCCGCTCCACCACGCCCGCCGCGAGCAGACCCCGGTACATCTGGATCGCGCGCAGGATGTGCCTGCGCTGCGCGGGCCGGTCCTCGTGGTTGTCCTCCAGCAGGTGCCGCATCGCGGCGAACGCGTCGCCCGGGCGGCCGATCACGTTGAGCAGCATGGCGTGGCTGACCTGGAAGCTCGACGTCAGCGCCTCCGGCTCGGCGTTCTTGAGCCGCTCGAAGGTCTGGTCGCTCCACGACACGAAGCCCTCGGGGGCCTTCTTGCGCACCACCTTGCGGCGCTTCTTCGGGTCGTCGCCCGCCTTCGCCAGCGCCTTCTCGTTCTCCACCACGTGGTCCGGCGCCTGCACGACGACGGTGCCCATGGTGTCGTAGCCGGCCCGTCCGGCGCGGCCCGCGATCTGGTGGAACTCCCGGGCCTTGAGGTGGCGGGTGCGCTGGCCGTCGTACTTGGACAGCGCGGTGAACACGACCGTGCGGATCGGCACGTTGATGCCGACACCCAGCGTGTCGGTGCCGCAGATGACCTTGAGCAGACCGGCCTGGGCGAGCTGCTCGACCAGCCGGCGGTACTTGGGCAGCATGCCCGCGTGGTGCACGCCGATGCCGTGCCGGACCAGGCGGGACAGGGTTTTGCCGAACCCCGAGGTGAAGCGGAACCGGCCGATCATGGCCGCGATCGCGTCCTTCTCGGCGCGGGTGGCCACGTTGACGCTCATCAGCGACTGGGCCCGCTCCAGGGCGCTGGCCTGGGTGAAGTGCACGACGTAGATCGGCGCCTCGCGGCCGTGCAGGAGCTCCTCGATCGTCTCGTGCAGCGGGGTGAGGACGTACTGGAAGTTCAGCGGCACCGGGCGCTGGGCCGAGCGGACCGTGGTGGTCGTGCGGCCGGTGCGGCGGGTCAGGTCCTTCTCGAAGAACGCGACGTCGCCCAGGGTCGCGGACATCAGCAGGAACTGCGCCTGCGGCAGTTCGATCAGCGGCACCTGCCACGCCCAGCCGCGGTCCGGCTCGGAGTAGAAGTGGAACTCGTCCATCACGACCTGGCCGACGTCCGCCGTCGTGCCGTCGCGCAGGGCGATGTTCGCCAGGATCTCGGCGGTGCAGCAGATGATCGGCGCGGACTCGTTGACGCTCGCGTCGCCGGTCATCATGCCGACGTTCTCCGCGCCGAACGTGTCGATCAGGGCGAAGAACTTCTCCGACACCAGGGCCTTGATCGGGGCCGTGTAGTAGGTCTTCTTGCCCTCGGCCATGGCGGCGAAGTGGGCGCCGATGGCGACCAGGCTCTTGCCGGAGCCGGTGGGGGTGCTGAGGATGACGTTCGAGCCGGAGACGATCTCGATCAGCGCCTCCTGCTGGGCCGGGTACAGCTCCAGGCCCCGTTCCTGCGCCCACGCGGCGAAGGTGTCGTAGAGGACGTCGGGGTCCGGGGCTGTGGCTGGGGTGGAGGGGGCGGGGAGCCGGCTGGTGAGTGTCATCGCACTCGGATCCTAAAGGGTTGCCGTGCTCCCTCGGTGTGTGGGAAGGGGTGCGGGCGGGAGTGTGTGGGGAGGGTGGGGGCTCAGAGTTCGCCGATTCGGCAGGCCTCTGTGGCGATGGCGTAGGGGATGCCGCCTCCTCCTAGGAGGTCGGTGCAGAACCAGCGGTCGAAGGGGGCGTCTCCGCAGGCGTCGAGGATTTCTTCCTGGGGGGCTATGTAGCCCTCCGAGGCCAGGTAGCTGACGCATTGGGCCGGGGTTGCGGAGGCTGCTCCTGCGGTGAGGAGTAGGCCGGAGGTGACGGCTGTGGTGGCGATGAGTGCGCGGATCATCATGGGGGGCTCCGGTGGGTTGGGGCTTGTGGGTTCTCCTTACTCGGGTTGTTCGGGGTTCGCCTGGGGTGGGGGTGGGGATCACCCGTTGGTGTGACGGTGGGGTGTGGGTGGGGTGTGGGTGGGTGGCGGTGGGGTGTGGGGTGCTGTTTAGGGATTAAGAGCGTCCTCGCCGGACGGGCAGCGCCTCCGGGGGTTAGGGCGTCGTGTTCTCCCCGTATGGCCTGCCGGAGGCAACCACATGCGTCAAGGGGGCAGATCGTTTTTCGGGTGACGGTCGTGCGTGATGTGCCCCCTTGACACATGCGGTTGGGCTGCGCCCAGGCCATACGGGGAGAACACGAGGCCCCTTGCTGGTCGGGCGCGACCGTGGCGTTTGGGTGCGGACCGTGGCTGCTTGGTGTGGGTGGGGGTCGGGCTTCCGGGTGATGTAGGTCGCGGGGATTACTCCTGGTTGTTGTTGCACTGTGCTGGCCATAGCTGGGGAGTGGCAACTAGCGTGCTGGGTGTGGTCGAACCGGTGGCTATGCACATGAGTGACGGGCTGTTGAACGCGCCTACGTCGCTCCTGTTCGTCGGTGTTGCGGTTGTCGGGGTCGGGGTTGCGTTGGCCAAGGCTCGGGGGGACCTTGACGATCGCACCGCGCCCATGGCCGGGTTGGTGGCGGCGTTCGTGTTCGCCACTCAGATGCTCAACTTTCCGGTGTTGCCGGGGGTTAGTGGGCATTTGTTGGGCGGGGCCTTGGCGGCGATCTTGGTCGGGCCGTGGGTCGGGGCGTTGTGCGTGACCATCGTGTTGGTGGTGCAGTCGCTCTTCTTCGCCGACGGTGGGGTGACCGCGCTCGGGGCGAACGTCACCAACATGGCGCTCATCGGGACTGCGGTCGGGTATCTCACGGCGGTTGCGCTTCGGCGGCTCGCGGTGCGGGGCAAGGGTGGGTTGGCGGCTGCCGCCTTCGTGTCCGCGCTGGTCAACACCGTGTTGGCGTCGTTCGGGTTCGTCCTCGAGTACGCCATCGGTGGGCAGGGGGGCGTCGGGTTCGGGACGGTCGCGGCGGCGATTTTGGGGGTGCACGTGTTGATCGGGATCGGGGAAGGGGTCATCACGGCGGTCACCGTGACGGCGGTGGCGGCGGTTCGGCCTGATCTCGTCCACCTGTTGCGCGGGGTTCCCCGGAAGTTGGAGTTGAGGTCGTGAAGCGGTTCTTCGTGGGGTTTGCCCTGGTCAGCCTGGTGTTGGCCGGGGTCGTGTCCTATCTCGCCAGTGGTGATCCGGACGGGTTGGACTGGGTCACCGAGGACAAGGGGATCGCCGCGCACGCCCAGGAGCACCCGTTGGGCGGGGGACCGTTCGCGGATTACGCGGTCGGTGGGGACGATCGGCTCACCGGGGTGGCGGGTGTGGTCGGGGTGGTCGTGGTGCTGTTGCTCGGTGGCGGGCTGTTCTGGTTGTTGCGCAAGCGCGCGCCCAAGGCGTGAGCGGCGCGCACGGGTTCCTGCACCGGGCCGGGGACTCGGTGGTGCACCGGATGGCGCCGCAGGTCAAGATCGTCGCGGCGGTGGTGGCCGTGTTGTGCGTGGTCGCCACGCCGCGTGAGGCGTACTGGGCGTTCGGGGTGTACCTGCTGCTGGTCGGGGCGGTCTGGTGGGTCGCCCGGGTGCCGGTGGGGTGGGTGTTGGCGCGGGCGTTGATCGAGGTGCCGTTCGTGGTGTTGGCGCTCGTGCTGCCGTTCACCGGGTCCGGCGAGCGGGTCGACGTGCTCGGGGTGTCGGTGTCGGTCGGCGGGGCGTTGGCGGGGTGGAACATCCTGGCCAAGGGGACGCTGGGGGTGCTCGTCTCGTTGACCCTGGCGGCCACCACGGCGCCGCAGGAGTTGCTGCTGGGGTTGCAGCGGCTGCGGATGCCGGCGGTGCTGGTCACGATCGCGACGCTCATGCTCCGGTATGCCGAAGTGGTGGTCGGCGAGGCTCGGCGGATGCGGGTGGCGCGGATTTCGCGGGGGGACGACCCCCGGTTCCTGTGGCAGTTGGGCGCCACCGCGCGCGGGGTGGGCAGTCTGTTCATCCGGTCCTACGAGCGCGGCGAGCGGGTGCACCTGGCGATGGTGTCGCGCGGCTGGTCCGGGCGGATGCCCGACGAGGGTCGGGCCGGTGGCGTGGTGGAGGCTGTGCGGGTGTCCACCGACGAACCCGCGCTGCTGGTCGAGCGGCTGGCCTACGCCTACCCCGACGGGCACCAGGCGCTCTACGGCGTCGACCTGCGGGTCGAGCGCGGTGAGCGGGTGGCGGTGCTCGGGCCCAACGGTGCCGGGAAGACGACGTTCGTGCTGCACCTCAACGGGGTGCTCGGCGGTGGCAGCGGCCGGGTCGAGGTGGCCGGGTTGCCCGTGGTGAAGGAGAACCTGCGGGAGATCCGGCGGCGGGTCGGGGTGGTGTTCCAGGATCCCGACGACCAGCTGTTCCTGCCGACCGCGCGGGCGGACGTGGCGTTCGGGCCGGCGAACTTCGGGTTGCGCGGCGCGGAGTTGGAGCGGCGGGTCGACCAGGCGTTGGACGCGGTGGGCATGCGCGGGTTCGGCGACCGGTCGCCGCTGCACCTGTCCGGCGGGCAGCGGAGGCGGGTCGCGTTGGCGACCGTGCTGGCGTGCGACCCCGAGTTGCTGGTGCTGGACGAGCCGTCGGCCAACCTGGAGCCGGTGGCCCGGCGGGAGTTGGCCGAGGTGCTGCTCGGGTTGGACCGGACGATGCTCATGGTCACGCACGACCTGCCCTACGCGCTCCAGCTCTGCCCGCGCAGCGTGCTGGTCGACGGTGGCGTGGTGGTCGCCGACGGGCCGACGCGGGAGATCCTGGCCGACACCGCGTTGCTGGCCCGGCACCGGTTGGAGCTGCCGTTCGGGTTCCGGCTCGACTGAGTCCGGTCGACGGCGCGGCAAAGGTGAGCGGAGCACGGCTCTTGTCCAGGTGGGCAGGGGTGTTGCTCCGGGCGTGCAGCCGACTGGACCGGGCGGCCGTCGACGCACCACCATGGGCGCCATGCAGCGCGTGAGGGGCATCGAGGACGCCAGGCGGTTGCGGGACGAGTTGCGGGCACTGCCCAAGCCGGCGACACCCGTGCGGACGCACGTGGCCGCGCCGACCGGGGTGGGCGCCGCGCCGATCGTGGCCGAGGCGGGCGACCGGATCGCGATGGACTACGACGAGTTGGCCAGGACCGAGGGCGACCTGGACAAGGCGCGTGACGTCCTGTCCGAGCTCCTGGACCGGGCCGCGGAGTTGGAAGGGCCGCTGGGTGACGGGAAGGGGCCCGTCTCGCGGCAGATGCGGCAGGCGTTCGGGTTGCGGGCGGACGACGTCGGCGGCGGGGTGCGGGCCGCGTTGAAGTCCTACCTGGCCGAGTTGGAGTCGTTGCGCGCCGCGATGCACGAGGTCGGGCGCACTCACCGGCAGCAGGACGCCGAGGCGGCGCGTGCGATGGGGGCCAAGTGAGCGGGTACTGGTCGGCCACCCACAAGCCGTCGGACGCGCAGCGGGCGCGCGACGCCGTCCACCGGGAGCAGAAGCGGGAGAACAACCAGGCCGGGTCGTTCGGGAAGATCCGGTGGGAGGCGTACGAGCACCGCGAGATGTGGGACATGGTCAAGTCCGCCGACCAGAACCTGATGAACGGCAGGGCGACCGCGTGGAAGCAGCTCGCGCGGGAGGTGGACGAGGTGACCGAGCGGGCGCGGCAGACCGTGCAGCGGTTGGCGCTGTCCTGGCAGGGTGCGTCGGCGGTCGGCGCGGCCGGTGCGGCGACCCGGCTCAACCAGTGGGCCGCCGACTCCTCCGAGCGGGCCTACCAGGTGGGGTCGGGGTTGGACGACTACGCCGCGGTGGTGCGGGAGGCGTCGACGCGGATGCCCGTGCCGGTGCACCCGTTCGCGGAGCGCTGGGCGCGGGAGGGGCACGACATCACCACGCTGCCCGGCCCCAACGGCGGGTACCTGATCGACCAGATGCTGGACGACCACCTGCCGTCGTTCCAGGAGGCCAAGGACGCCAAGCGGGGCGCGATCCGGGTGATGGAGCAGTACGAGGACGCGAGCCACCACCTGTCCCGCCGGTTGCCGACGTTCGACGCCGCGCCCGCCGGGTCCGCGTTGCCCGCCGATCCGGGTGCGGGTGGGGGATCGGGGCCGGTGCGGGTGATCGACCCCGTGCCGCCGGTTCCCCCCGTTCCTCCCGTTCCGCCGGTGCCGCCTGTTCCGCCGGTGCCTCCGACGCCGCCGGTTCCGCCCGTTCCGCCCGTTCCGCCGTTCGACCCGCCCGGGTCGGGCGGGTCCGGGGACTGGCCCGTGCCGACGGGCACCACGACGGTGTCGTCGGTGGTCGACCCGCCGGCCGCGCACTCGACGGGTGGCGGGTTCGGGCCGACGGGGACGACGACGGGTGTGCCGGGCGGGTTCGGGCCCACCGGTGGTCACGTCGGCACGGGGTTCGGGCCGCGAGGGTCGGCGGGTGTCACGCCGTTGGCGCCGGGATCGGCCTCCGGGGTGCTGGGCACGGCGGCGTCGGCCGGTGCGGGTCGGTCCGGGTTCGCGTTGCCTCCCGTCGGTGGTCAGCCGGGGTACGGCATGGTGCCGCCGGCGTCCGGCGCGCGCGGCGAGGAGGACCGGGAGCACCGCAACAAGTACGAGAAGGGGTTGGACTTCTTCGACGACATGCCGGCCGCGTTCCCGCCGGTGCTGGGCGAGTGAGCGGGTACCGGGTCGACCCGGACGCGGTGACCGCCCTCGCGGGGCGGTTGGCCGAGTCCGCCGAGGAGTTGGGCGGGGTGGCGGCCGGGTTGGCCGCGCCGCCGGGCGCGCTCGGTCCGCCGCCGGTCGCCGACGCCGTCACGGCGCTGCTCGCGGAGTGGCGGGCCCGGCTGCCGACGCGGGAGCTGGCCGACCTGGCCGAGTCGCTGCGCTCGGTGGCGGAGACCTACCGCGAGGCGGACCGGCTCGACCATGACTGACTACCGGGGGTTGGGCTTCGACCCCGTGCCGGGTGACGCGGGCGCGGTGGCCGCGCTCACCGGTCGGCTGCGGTTCGACGTGGACGTGCCCACGACGGCCGCCGGCTGGACGGGTGGCGCGGCGGAGGGGTTCACCGGGCGGGTGGAGGCGGTGGTGGCGGAGGTGACGGCCGTGCGGAAGTCCATGCTGGCCGCCGCCGAGGTGCTGGACGACTGGGCGACGACGGTGCTCGGCAACCAGCGGCGCGCGGAGGAGTTGGACGGTCGGGCGGCGCGGTTGCGGCGCGAGGTGGCCGACGCGGTCGACCGGCTGGACGACACCGGCGGGTTGGCCTCGTTCACCGCCGCGCACGCCGAGCTGCACCGGGCCGCCCTCGCGCACCACGACGAGGTGCGCGGCCGGCTCGACGCCGTGCTGGAGGAGGCGCGCGACCTGGAGCGCGAGCACCACGCCCGGGCCCGCGAGGTCGCCGAACGGCTCGGCGCCGGCCCTCGGGAGCACCCGCTCTCGGCGACCCTGGACGACTTCGCCGCGCTCACCGCCGAACTCGCGTCGGTGCTGCTCGGCCAGGCGCGCCCGCACGGTTCCGGCGGCGCGGCGGCGGCGTTCGCGGCGGGCCTCGGGTGAGGCTCGCTCCGGTACCGGGCGTCACGCCCGTCGGCTCGAACACGGCCGAGGACCTGCTGGCCGTGCTGCGCCGGCTCAAGGGCACCCTGGACCCCGGGTTGGAGGTGTCCGCGCAGCAGGCCGCCGACCTGGCCGCGCGCGGCGGCGCGACGTTGCTCGCGGTGGTCGAGCACCCCGACGCGGACCCGGCGCTGCTGGTCGCGAAGGTGGTCGACGGGCACGTCGACCCGCACGAGCCCGGCCTCCACCTCGACGGCCCGCACGTCGCGGAGGTGACGAAAGGACAGACCGCGACCGGTTACCCGGTGCTCGTGGTGGAACGCATCCCGCCGACCGGCGCCCAGCTCCAGGTGGTGGTGTCCGACCCGGAGCACCACCGGATGGCCGTGTTCACCCTGCACTCTCCCAGCGGGCGCGGGTGGTTGGACGTCGCGGGCGTGGCGGGCCGGTTCGTCTCGGGGGTGGAGTTCACCGACCCCGGTAGTCGCTCGGTGTCGCGCCGACCGACTGGCGGAACACCCGGGAGAAGTGGGCGGCGCTGACGAAACCGCATTCGCGGGCAATCTCGCCGATACCGCGGCCCGCCGTGGCCGGGTCGGCGAGCAGCGCCTTCGCCCGTTCCACCCGCAACGCCTTCAACCGCTCGGCCACGCCCTGGCCGTCGTCGAACAGCTGGTAGAGCCGCCGCCGCGAGATGAACAGCGCCTCGGCCACCCGGTCGGCGCCCAGCGTCGGGTCGCCGAGGTGCTCGCGCAGGTAGTCGACCGCCTCGCGGCGGCGCGCGGCCAGTGCGTCCACCCGGTCCAGCTCGGCCCGCAACGCGCTGCGCAGCACCAGTTCCGCCAACCCGCGCAGGTGGTGCGCGAGACCGTGCGGGTCGAGGTCGGCGGAGGCGGCCAGCACGTGCGCGACGGTCGCCGACACCAGCGAGCGCAACCCCGGCCCGATCGGCACCGCCTGGAACATCAGGGGTTTCAGCTCGGCGAACCCCACGGTGAGCCGCGCCTGCGCCACGGTCAGCAGCACGCCCGTCGGCAGCACGTGCAGCGAGCAGTCCGGCGGTTCGAGCACCCGGTGCGCGGACTTCGGCACCGGGCAGCCCACCAGCAGCTGGATCCGCTCGGGCGTGCCGGCGCTGCCGGTGAGCGCCGCGCGGGCCGCCGACGCGCGCACGGTGAGGAATCCGCTCGGCACGTCCATGGTCGCGCAGCGTAGGACAAACGCCTGCGGCGCCACGGCGCTTCCCACTATCTTCGGCGGTCATGGCTCGCCGTTCGGGCAACACGGTCGTGTTGACGCACCTGGAGTTCGACCTCCTCTGGGAGGACCTCGGGTCGGGCGACCCGCCGTACCCGCTGGACGTCCCGTCGCACGGCCGCACCGAGGCCGAGCGCGACGAGCTGGGCGTCCGGGTGCACGCCTCGCTCACCGAGGCCGGGCTGTTCCGGGGCGACGACGTGGACGAGGACCTCGCCGACCTGTTCGGCCTGCTCGGCACCGCGGCCGTGTCGGTGGACGCCACCGTGTTCCGGCCCACGCAGTGGCGGGTCGTGGCGGCCAAGCGTGGCGGTCGGGGCGTGCTGGCGGTGCTGAACGACCGGGAGATCGCGCTGGAGCCGATCACCGACCTGGTGCGGGCGATGACCCGGGTGGTCGGCGACGCGCCGGCCGGTCCGGGCGAGCAGCTGCGGTTGCCGCGCGCGGTGTTCTCCGCCGCGATGGACTCCTTCGCGCGGTCCGGGCACGCCGGGTTGGAGCGGGTGCTGACCGAGGCGGGTGTCACCGGGCGCGCGGTCCGGTCGATCACCACCCTGGCGGGCTCCGGGCGGACGGCGGCCGGTCAGCTGGCGGTGTCCGGCCCGGCCGGCCGGACGCCCGTGCTGAGCTGGACCGACACCGACGTCGGCCGGTACGCGATGGTCGTGGAGCAGGTGTCGGGTGAGCCGTTGGTGCGGCTGTCGCCGGCCGACGGCGGGTGGCTCACCAGGAGGCTCGCCGAACTGCTGGAGGAGGCGGGCGCTCCTCGCTGGTAGCGCCGAACAGGTGCGCCGGCACGGTTTCGGTGAGCACCGCGATGCCCTCGGCCAGCGCGTCGGCCGCGGCCTGGGCGACCAGTCCGCGCACGAGCGCCGCCAGGTCGTCGGGCCGCATGGTCAGCGCCGTGCGGTCGAACGCCAGGTCCACGGGTTTGCCGTGCAGGTCGACCACCACCGTGACGCCCTCCGCCGACGCCTCGCGCCGGATCGCGTCGAGCCGTTCGCCGAGCATCAGACCCTCCAGGTGGTCGGTGTGGTGTCCTCGGCCTCGGGTTCCGCGCGCAGGCCGAGCGCGCCGACGTCGCCGAGCGCGCCCGCGACCCGGGCGTTCGCGCGCGAGGCGGCGGTGTCGACCAGGGTCAGGATCGCGCGGGCCAGTCCGGCGCCGCCCAGCCGCAGCGACCGGGCGTCCAGGGTCAGGTCGTGCAGCGCGCCGCCGGGTCCGACCTCGACCGCGACGCCGGTGTCGGGGTCGTGCGCGTGTGCGGTGATCACGGGTGGACGCCTCCGTAGAAGGTGGAGTGGCTCAGCTGGTGGGTGTTGCGCCGCACGCGGTCGCCGGAGTTGCCCTCGATCAGGGTCACGGTGCCGTTCGACACCTTCTCCACGATGCCGACGTGGGTGCTGGTCGCGGGACTCTGCGGGCCGGTGCCGAACAGCAGCACGTCACCCGGCTTGGCCGCGCTCAACGAGGTGTAGGCCTTGCCGTGCTTCCGCCCCCAGCGGAACACGTCGCCGGTGAACGGCAGCAGCGGGATGTCCACGCCCGCCTTGCGCCACATGGCCGTGGCGAACGACGAGCACCACGCGGCGGTCGGGCCGTAGGGGTTGCGGTTGCTGCCCGGCGGGTTCTCCCGGGTGCCGATCTCCTTGCGCGCGGCCGAGAGGATGGTCCGCGCCTTGCCCCTGGCCTTGACCGCCGACGGTGACACCGCGCCCCGCGCGTCGGCGACGTGGTCGGGCGCGACGTCCTTCCCCAGCGCGCGCAACCGGCGTGCCGCGTCCGCCAGGTGCTCCCGCGCGTCCCGCAGCGCGTCGGCGGTTTCCTTGGTGTAGCGCGGTTCCAGGTCCGCGGCCGCCGCGACGGCCTTGAGCAGCGCGGCCTGCGAGCCGACGCCGACGCCCTGGTCCAGCAGCGCCCGCGCCTTGCCCAGGTACTCCTCGACGGCCCGGGCCGCGCGGGTGTGGCCGGTGGTCAACGCGCTGCTCGCGCCCGCCACGACCCGCTCCGCGTCGCCGGCCGCCTCGGCGGTGGCCCGCAGGTGCTCGCCGAGCCCGGCGGAGCGCTTCGCGAAACCCTCGGAGTGCGCGCCGCGCCAGTGCTCCAGCACGGTCCTCCCGGCCGCGCGGTGCTCCTCGTGCCGGTCGTGCAGCGCGGACGCGGCCCGGTTCAGCGCGTACTGCGCCTTCACCGCGTCCTCCGCCTTGCCCGCCAACGCGTCGCGGTGGCCGATCATGCTCTCGGCGAAGTGCCGGGCGAGTGCTCTGGTGTCCACTGTGGAGTCAGCCCTTCAGGGTCCGCGCGAGGTCGTGCTCCTGCTCCCGGTACGCCCGCTCCGAGCGGGTCGCGGACGTGGCCAGCACGTCGGTGCCGTGCGCCACCGCCTTCACCTGCCTGCGCAGCGCCGCGCCGAACCCGTCGAGCGCCTCGGCGAACCCGGACTCCCGCCCGATCCGACCGAAGCTGTCGTCCGCGATCTCCCGCACCTCGCGGACGTGGCCCCGGCCGAGCGCCGTCAGGTCGTCGGCGCCGGCCCGGGTGCGCCGGGCGTAGTCGCGCAGCACGTCCGTGTCGACCTGGAACCCGACCGCTCCTGGGGTGTGGTTCTTGTTGTGCGCCAAAGCTGTTACCCCGCGCCGCGCCTGCGCCAGGTGCGCGCGGTAGGCGCCGCTGGTGTAGGTCGACCACGGCGTCCACGACCGGCCGCCGGAGATCCGGTGCGCCGCCCTGGCGTTCTCCGCCGGGTCGAACAGCTCGGCGTCCGAGCGCAACCCGAGCTGCCGCCGCCGTTCCGGGCCCAGCGCGCCCAGCATGTTCACCTGCCACAACCCGTAGGAGTCGTCCGGCGGGGTGGCGTTGTGCGCGCGGGAGTTCCCGCCCGACTCGGCCAGCGCGACCGCCACCGCGATCGTCAGGTCCTCGCCGCGGAATCCCGCGTCGTGCGCGTACCGGGCGATCCGCTCCGGGCTCAGCGTGCTCATGCCGACGACCTTCGCGCGCCCGGCGCGTCCGGGGGAACCGGCGCTGCACGCTCGGACAGCGGCGCTGCACGGGCGGGCTACAGTCGAACACGTGGACGAAGGGGTGTTCGACGAGGGCCTGTTCGGACCGGACCCGGAGGAGAAGGCGGCCCGCATCGCGGCCAACGCCCCGCTGGCCGTCCGGATGCGCCCGCGCACGCTGGACGAGGTCGTCGGGCAGGACCACCTGCTCGGGCCGGGCGCGCCGCTGCGCCGGCTGGTCGAGGGCTCGTCACCCGCGTCCGTGATGCTCTACGGCCCGCCCGGCACCGGCAAGACCACCCTCGCCACGCTCGTCTCGCAGGCCACCGGTCGCCGGTTCGCCGCGCTCAGCGCGTTGTCCGCGGGCGTCAAGGAGGTCCGCGCGGTCATTGACGAGGCGCGCCGCCGACTGGTGCGCTCCGGCGAGTCGACCGTGCTGTTCATCGATGAGGTGCACCGGTTCTCCAAAACCCAGCAGGACGCGTTGCTCGGCGCGGTCGAGGACCGGATCGTGCTGCTGGTGGCCGCCACCACGGAGAACCCGTTCTTCTCGGTCGTCTCACCGCTGCTGTCCCGCTCGCTGGTGCTGCAACTGCGTCCGCTGGGCGACGACGACGTGCGCGCCCTGGTGCGCCGCGCGGTGGCCGATCCGCGCGGCCTGGGCGGGAAGATCACCGTGGCGCAGGACGCCGAGGACCACCTCGTGCGGCTGGCCGGCGGTGACGCCCGGCGCGCCCTGACCGCCCTGGAGGCCGCCGCCGACGCGGTGTCCGACGGCGTGCTGGACCTGCCGACGCTGGAGGCGACCGTCGACCGCGCGGCCGTGCGCTACGACCGGCAGGGCGACCAGCACTACGACGTGACCAGCGCGTTCATCAAGTCCATCCGGGGTTCGGACGTGGACGCGGCGCTGCACTACCTGGCCCGCATGATCGAGGCGGGCGAGGACCCGCGGTTCATCGCCCGGCGGTTGGTCATCCACGCCGCGGAGGACGTGGGCATGGCCGACCCGACGGCGTTGCAGACCGCGGTCGCGGCGGCGCAGGCGGTGCAGCTGATCGGGTTGCCGGAGTGCGCGCTGCACCTGGCGCAGGCGACGGTGCACCTGGCGACCGCGCCGAAGTCCAACGCGGTGACCACGGCCATCGGCGCGGCGATGGCGGACGTCCGCAAGGGCGCGATCGGCGCCATCCCGCCGCACCTGCGCGACGGGCACTACGCGGGCGCGGCGAAACTCGGCAACGCCCAGGGCTACCGGTACCCGCACGACGTGCCGGAGGGCGTGCTGACGCAGCAGTACCCGCCGGACGACCTGGTGGGCCGGGACTACTACGAGCCGACGGCGCGCGGCGCGGAACGCGTGCTGGCCGAGCGCGTGCCCCGACTGCGTCGGGTGGTGCGCGGCCAGGAGCCGTGAGCCGGGCGAGCGGAAAATCCGGTG
This sequence comes from Actinosynnema sp. NPDC020468, assembly GCF_040642015.1. Classification (NCBI taxonomy): domain Bacteria; kingdom Bacillati; phylum Actinomycetota; class Actinomycetes; order Pseudonocardiales; family Pseudonocardiaceae; genus Actinosynnema; species Actinosynnema sp. NPDC020468. The sequence goes on along the minus strand of NZ_JBFAEO010000032.1, from coordinate 27,116 downwards.
CCCGTCGACGGGACTTCTGCCACCGTTGGGCCGTGACGTCCGCCGCGCCGCCCCTCGCCGTGCCGCCGTCGACCCCGATCCCCTGACCGCCTCGTCCGGCCGGGGATACCGGACGAGGCGGCAGGACCGTCCGCAACCGTGGCGCGGGCTTATCCGACCTAGGTAGGATAAGCCGATGAGCGACGCCCGGAGGGTCACCGGCCCACTCCTGGACGTGCTGGAACTGCTGATCGAGGCGTTCCGGCAGGACCAGGACCCGCACGGCTGGACGATCATGAAGCAGACCAAGCGCTCGGGTCCCACCGTGTACGGGGTCCTGGAGCGCCTGGAGGAGTGGGGCTGGGTCACCGGCACGTGGGAGGAGCTGCCCAGCGGCGAGAACCGCCCACGCCGCCGCCACTACCGGTTGACGCCCGACGGTCGGGCGCGGGCGCAGGCGCTCGTGGCCGAACGCCGTCCCCGGCGCGAGGGCTTCCTCGCGTTCCGCGACACCCTGCCCGGCGACACCCTGCCCGGCGGCGCGCGATGAGCGGCTGGCTCGGGTTCCTCGGCACGGTCGCGCTCGCCCTGGTGGTCAACGAGTTCGGCGAGCTGTCGCCGTGGCTCGCGCGGAAGGTCGTCCGCTGGGCGGCCGGCATCCGCTACCCGGACCGGGTGGAGGAGTTGGAGGCGGTGCTCGAGGACCGCCCCGGGAAGCTGTTCAAGCTGGTCACCGCGCTGGGCTTCGGCTGCGCGGCCCTCGCGCACCGGATCACCCACCCCCGCGGCACGGGCGAGCGCACGTTCCGCGGCGTCGTCATCGCCTCGGACGTGCTGGGCGCGATCGCCGTGGTGGTGACCGCCGCGCTGGTGCTGCCCGACCGGTGGCTGCCCGCCGGGCAGTTGCTCCTGCTCGCGGTCGGGACGGTCACCGCGGCGGCCCTGCTCGGCGCGCTCGCGCTGGCCGGCGCGTGGAACAGCATGGTGCTGGGCCAGGGCGAGGAGGAGTTCCTCCGCCTGGGTCGCGGCCTCACCGGGTTCGCCGTGGTGGCGGCCGTCGCGGCGATGGCCACCGGCCTGCCCGACGCCCGGGTGTGGGTGTTCGCGGTCGCGCCGGCGTTCGCCCTGGTCGCCCTCCCGGTCCGGTACCTGCTGCGCCGGGCGCTGTGGGTGGTCCGCGACCGGGACCGCTGCCTGCGGTCGGTGCTGGTCGCGGGCGGTGCCGGGGAGGCGCGGGACCTCGTCGGCCGCACCCGGCGCGCGCCCCGGCTCGGCTGGCGGGTGGACGCGGTGTGCACCGCCGACGGGTGGGCCGGGTCGTCCGACGTCCCCGTGGTCGGCCGGCTCGACCAGGTCGTGGCCCTGGTCCGGCGCGACGGGTACGGGGTCGTGGCGCTCACCCCGGACCCGTACTGGACGCCGCACCGGGTGCGCCTGCTGGTGGCCGAGCTCGAGGAGGTCGACGCGGAACTGGTCGTCGACCCGGCCCTGGAGCACTGCGTCCGGTCCCGGCTGTGCGTCGCCGGTGTGCTGGGCCTGCCCCTGCTCTGGGTGGCCGGGCCCGCGTTCACCGGGGCGCGCCGGGTGGTGAAGACGAGCGTGGACAAGCTCGTCGCGGCCGTCGCGCTGGCGGTGCTCGCGCCGGTGCCGGCGCTCGTCGCCCTGGCGATCACGCTGGACGACGGCGGCCCGGTGGTCGTCCGGGAACGCCGGATCGGCAAGGGCGGCAAGGAGTTCTCCGCCTGGACGTTCCGCACCGCGACCGACGCCGGTGTCACGCGGGTCGGCCGCGTGCTGCGCGCGTGCGGTCTCGCCGAGTCGCCGCTGTTGGTCACCGTGCTCGGCGGCTCGATGTCGCTGGTCGGCCCGCGGTCGCTCGCGCCGGGCGAGGGCGGGCGGCTGTCGGCCAAACCCGGGTTGACCGGGCTGTGCCGGATCTCCGGCCGACCCGACCTCACCCGCGAGCAGATCGCGCGGCTCGACGTGCGCTACCTGGAGGACTGGTCGCTCGCGCTGGACGTGGTGATCCTGTGGCGGGCCGTCCGGATCGCGGCCGGCGTCCGGTATCCCTGACTCACCACCCGTCCACCGGCTCCACCGGCGCCACGTCGTGCAGCGGGTTCGGGATGACGCCTCCGGTCGGGACCGGGGGACGGGTGGGCAGGTCCTGGTAGCCCAGGGTCAGCCGGTAGGAGTTCAGCGGGTAGCGGGTGAAGGTCTCCGACGTCAGGGAGCCCTCGTCCATCCTCGGCGCGAGCGTCGGGAAGCGGGCGCGGTAGGCGTCGACCTCGCCGCGGACGAGGCCCCAGAAGACGTCCTCCGGCAGGTCGGCCAACCGCGCCAACGGCCGCAGCACGCCCACCAGCAGCGCGTCGACCACGTACTGCCGCAGCACCACCCACGGCTTGCGCGGCAGCACGTGGTCGTGCGCGTCCGGGTCGAGGCCGCGTTCCGGCACCCGGTCCACCGACACGTTCACGTCGTCCACCAGGTCCAGCAGCGCCACCCGCACCGGCAGGCCCGACCCGTCGGTGATCACCACGACGTTCTCCCCGTGCGGGTTCACCGTGATCCCGTAGGTGTACAGGACGTGCAGCAACGGCCGGAACAACACCCGCAGCAGCGCCGAGTACCACTCGACCGGCGGGGTGTCGCCGACGAACTCGCGCACCAGCGGCCGGCCGGCCGGGTCCACGTGCAGCACCGCCGCCAGCGACCACGAGCGCTCGCCGGGCGCCAGCACGACCGGTTCCCGCCACACGCACCCCAGCGTCTCCAACCACTGGTAGGGCACCGCGCCCGCGCGGGACAGCTGCGGGTGGCGCACCGTCACCGACGCGACCTCGCCCAGCAGCACCGTGCCCCACTCGCCGATCAGCTTGTCCGCCCGCCACAACCCGCGCAGCCACTGCGTCACCACGGGCGCGGCCAGCGAGCAGTGCGGCGGGATGCCCCGGTACACCGAGGTGTTCAGGATCCGCAGCGGCAGCTTGACCTGGAACCGGGTCTGATCGTCCACATTGGACATCGTGCGGATCGACTGGGTCGGCAGGTGCCAGTCCGGCCCCTCGCCCAGCTCCACGATCCGACCGGTCGCGAGCTCCGGCGCCCACAGCGTGCGCACCACGTGGTCGACCTGCCACGGGTGCGCGGGCAGCCACACGTACGCGCCGGGGTCGGCGCCGGTTTCCTGGAGCACCTCGGTGAACCGCTCCACCGTCGCCGGGCTCAGCTCGTGCGCCCGCACGGCCTCCTCCGACAGCTCCGAGACACCGCGGAACTCGGCCAACCCCCGGTGCACGGCCAACCACGGCAACCGCACCGGCGTGCGCGCCTCCGGGCTGTACCGCGCCACGTCGTCGGCGGAGAACCCGATCCGACCCTTGTTCGCGATCAGCCACGGGTGCCCGGTCAGGTGCCCGTCCAGCTCCGCGCGCGGCAACGCGGCCAGCGCGGCCACCGGCACGGCCGTCGCCGCCAGCGCCACGTCGGCGGACAGCGTCGCGGTCACCTCGGCCAGGAAACCCGCCGTGGTGCCCGGGTCGACGCCGAGGAAGCCGAACGCCTCCACCACGAACCGCTGCACGTCCTCGCACTGCTCGACCACGTCGTCGCCCAGCACGCCGGCCGCGCCGCGGCGCACCGAGCCGACCTCCACGGCCCAGCCGCCGAACGCCGTGCGCTCGGCCGCGAAGCGGTAGACCGCGGTGTCGAACCGCAGCACGTAGCCGGGTTCGGGGACGAGCAGGCCCTCGAAGCACAGCTCGCCGATCGTCTTGGCCAGCAGTTCGGCCGAGCAGCGGCGCCACAGGTCACTCAACGGACTCTCCCGGTGCGGTGAAGCTGGTGTAGGCGGTGTGCTTGGGCAGCGGGTACACCTCGCGGCCCGCGACCGCGTTGAGGATCGTCGCGTTGCGGTACGCGCCGATGCCGAGGTCCGGCGCGGCCACGCCGTGGCTGTGCAGGTCCGCGTTGGCCACGAACACCCGGCCGGTCACCGCCGGGTCCAGCGCGATCGAGTGGTCGAGCGCGACCTCGTAGCGGCCACTGGAATCGCGGCGCACCAACGGTTCCAGCGGGTCGAGGAACGGCGTGCGGGCCGGCCGGTACCCGGTCGCGGCCACGACCAGGTCGGTGCGGTGGGTGAAGGACGCGCCGGTGTCGCGGTGCCGGCACCGCAGCACGACCCCGTCGGCGTCCTGCGCGGCGGACTCCACGGCGACGCCCGGCCGCAACTCCACCGGCGCGAGCCCGTGCGCCCACTCGCGTCGGTAGAGCAGGTCGTGCAGCTCCTCCAACGTCTCCGACGAGATCGCCCGGTAGTGCCGCCAGTGCTCGGCGTTGAGCGCGTCCCGCCGCGCGGCCGGCAGCGCGTGGAAGTGCCGCACGTACTCCGGCGTGGTCATCTCCAGCACCAGCTTGGTGTAGTCCAGCGGCGCGAACACCGGCGTGCGGGTCAGCCAGGTCACCGCCGGACCACCGGAGGCGTTGCGCCGCAACAGGTCCAGCACCACCTCCGCGCCGGACTGCCCGGAGCCGACCACGGTCACCCGCGGCACGTCGACCGACGTGCGCAGGTACTCCGAGCTGTGCGCGAGCCGGGTCAGCCCGGCCAGCGCGGCCGGCACGTGCGGCTCGGTGCCCACGCCCAGCACCAGGTTCCGCGCCTCCACCGAGAAACCCCCGCCGGACACCACGAACCGGTCGGACGCCCAGCGCGCCGACGTCACCTCGTGCGAGAACCGCACCGCCGGCAGCCGGGACGCCGCCCACCGCAGGTAGTCCTCGTACTCCGGCCGCGTCGGGTGGAACCGCTCCCGGACGTAGAACGGGTACAACCGGTCCGCCGACCGCAGGTAGTTCAGGAACGACAGCGGGTGCGTCGGGTCGACCAGCGACACCAGGTCGGCCAGGAAGCTCACCTGGAGCAGCGCGTCGGGGAACATCATCCCGCTGTGCCACCGCAGTTCCGGCCGCGCCTCCAGCACCACCACGTCCGGTGAGTCCACAGTGGACGCCAGTGCGGCCAACCCGAGGTTGAACGGTCCGCAGCCGATCGCCACCACGTCGTGCGTCATCGGGTCCGCACCATCAGCAGCGCCACCTTGTCCGGCAGCAGCACCTCGCCGACGGGGGAGAACCCGCCCGCCATGAACGAGCTGATCGCCCGCCGGTTGCGCACGTCCGGCTCCAGCAGCACCCGCGTGCACAGCGGGTCGGCGGCGAACAGCGCGTCGGTCAGCACCGGCAGCAGCGAGCGCACCAACCCCCGGTCGGTCATCGACAGCTCGCCGACCGCCAGGTGCAGCCCGAGGTCGTGCGGCCGGGTCGCGTACACCTGACCCACCACGTCGCGCACCGCCCGGTACACCTCCACGTACATCACCGGGTCGCCGTCCAGGGAGACCAGGCAGGGCAACGAGTGCCGGCCGTCGAGCTGGCCGCGCAGCTCCTCCTCCCACCGCTCGCGCGGCCACGCCTGGTGCCAGAACGCGGCCACGTGCGGCGCCTGCATCCACCGGTGCACGAGGTCCAGGTCCGGCCCGCCGGGGTCGACCGCCCGCGCGTGCCACCCGTCGGTGAGCACGGGCAGCGGGGGACCGGGTACCGACTCGGGGTCGACCTGCCGGTAGGAGTCCAGGTGGGTCACGGGGCGCACCTGCCCTCCCGGAACGGGTTGGGCGCCTCGAAGTACACCGACTGCGCGTCCAACGGCGCCAGCACCTCGTCGATGCCCTCCAGGCGGGTGAGCAGGTTCGCCTTGCAGGGCAACGTGTCCGCGGTCAGCCACCGGCGGGCCAGCCGGTCGCCGTCCGGACCGGCCGCGGCCAGCGCGGGCAGCGCCGCCTCCAGTCGGGACGCCATCACGCCCAACAGCGCGCGCTCGTCGGCCAACCCCTCCGCGCCCAGGCACCCGATCACCGCGAGCGCCTGGTTGCGCAGCAGGTAGTAGGTGAGCCGGTCGTCCACGATCGCGTCGTCCACCACGGCCAGCGTCGAGGACGCCACGCCCAGGTGCGCCAGCAGCGCGGGCAGGTGCGACGACGCGAGGTAGTAGCCCTGGTTGTCCCGGTACCGCCCGCCCGCGACCCGACCGGCCGGATCGAGCCGCACCAGGGTGTTCTGCTGGTGCGCCTCCAACCCGATGCCGGTCTCGGCGTAGAGCCGCAGCATGGGCACCAGCACGAGGTCGGTGTAGTCCGCGACCCACTCCGCCGCGTCCAGCCGCACCACCAGCTCGCCCAGCAGGCTGCGCCCGATGCCCGGCCGCGGCGCGACCAGCCCGGCCAGGCACCGCGAGTCGCCCAGCCCCGCCGGCACCTCGCGCACCGCCACGTCCAACCCGGTGACCTCGCCGCCCTCGTCCACCGCGAGCCACGACGGGTCGCGCACCACGCTGAACTCGGGGTGCGCCTTGGCCGTGCCGTCCGCGTACCCGGATTCCAGCAGCAGGTGGATCTCCGAACCGCGGCGCAGCTCGGTGGAGGTGGACTCGCGGCGCGAGTTGGTGATCCGCAGCCCCAGCGACAGCTTGAGCATCACCGGCGCGCCGGTCCGGTACACCGTGCGCAGGCTCGACGTCGGCGACCACTCCGGCCCGAACTCGCCCAGCGGCTCCAGCAGCCCGCGCGAGACCAGCGACGCGATCCGCGGCCGGTGCAGCAGGTCGCGGGCCTGCCACGGGTGCGCCGGCACCAGCACGCGACCCGGTTCCGGCGACCGACCGGCCAGCGAGGCCATCAGCGCCGGCGCGTCCGGACCGGCGACCGAGCCGTGCGACACGACCTCCTCGGCCGCGGCGAACCAGAACAGCGGGAACGACCCGCGCAACTCGGGGGAGAAGCGGGCGTTGTCGGCGTCGGACAACCCGTCCCGGCTCTTGGGCGACGGGTGGTGCAGGTGCCCGAGCATCAGCCGCTGCTCGGCGTCCAGGAAGCGGTCGGCGGGCCCGACCGGCTGCTGTCTGCGCTGCCGCACGAACGCGGTCACCCGCCGCACCGACTCGGCGGTCCGCTCGACCAGGTCCGCCGTGTCGCCGCCCAGCCGGGCGCCGACCAGCGCGACCGCCAGCACCGGGTCGACCGGCGCGCCGTCCAGCGTCACCGGCCCGAACCGGTGCCGCCCGGTCGGCGAGGCGTACCGGACGTCGGCCTCCAGCGCCAGGCCGAGCACCTCGATCCGCACCCGGTCGCCGACGGGGACGTTGCGCTCCCGGGTCCAACAGCGCAGCAACGCCTCCAGGTGGGCGTGCTCGGCGGTCGACCGCGGGTCGCCCTCCAGCGGATCCGGTCTCATGCCACTCCCTCCTCCAACGTGCGTTCGGCGGCGGCGCCCGCCTGCCGGACCAGGTCCAGCAGCGCGGTCAGGTCGGACTCCGTGGCGGCGGGGTTGAGCAGCGTGAGCTTGAGGCAGGTCGCCTTGTCCACCTCGGTGCGGCCGACCAGCGCGGTGCCCGACCGCATCAGGTCGCGCCGCAGCGTCGCGTTCACCCGGTCGGCGAGTGCCGGGTCCGCGGCCAGGTAGCGGAACACCACGGTGGTCAGCGCCACCCCGCCGACCAGTTCGAACGCCGGGTCGGCGGCGATCCGCGCGGCGACGTGCCCGGCCAGCGCGTGGCACCGGTCGACCAGCGCGCCCAACCCCTCGCGGCCCAGTGCCAGCAGCGTCGCGGCCACCTTCACCGCGTCCGGGCGCCGGGTGGTCTGGAGCGTGCGGCCGAGCGTGCCGTCGTAGCCCTCGGCCCGGTCGTCCTCGGGGTTGAGGTAGGCGACCGAGCGCTCCAGGGTGGCGAACGCGGCCGCCGAGCGGACCAGCAGCACGCTCGCCGCGGCCGGCTGCCAGCCGATCTTGTGCAGGTCCGCGGTCACCGAGTCGGCCAGCCCGATCCCGTCGACCAGCCCCGCCAGCCGGTCGGAGAACAGCGCGCCGAACCCGTACGCCGCGTCCACGTGCAGCCACACGCCGTGCTCGGCGGCCACCTCCGCGACCTCGGCCAGCGGGTCGACCGTGCCGAAGTCCGTGGTGCCGGCCGTGGCGACCACCGCGACCGGCGTGCCGCCCGCGCGCAACCCGGCGACCAGCGCGTCGGTCCGCATCCGCCGGGACGCGTCCACCGACACGGGCCGCACCGCGCGTTCGCCCAGGCCCAGCGCCGCGCACGCCCGCTGCACCGAGAAGTGCGCCAACTCCGAGCACAGCACGACCGGCTCGGGCACCGCGGCCACCCCGTCGGCGCGCACGTCGACGCCGAGCCGGCGCGCCGCGTGGTCCCGGGCCAGCAGCAGCGCGGTGAGGTTGGACAGCGTGCCGCCGGGGGTGAACACGCCGGCGGCGTCCGGGCCGAACCCGGCGAGGCCGGTCAGCGCGGTCAGCACCCACCGCTCGACCGCGATCGCCGCCGGGCCCGAGTCGTAGGTGTCCAGGGACGCGTTCGACGCGCTGGCCAGCGCGTCGGCGTGCACCGCGACCGCGAGCGCGGGCGGCTGGAGGTGCGCGGCGGTCAGCGGGTGGGCGAGGTTCGCACCGTACTCCTCGAACACCCGTCCGACGAGCGCCAACGCGGCGTCCTGGCCGATGCCCCGGCGCGGCAGCGGGCGGCCGAGGAGGTCGGCCGCGGCGGCCAGGACCTCGTGGGGGCGGCCCGCTGGGAGTGGTCGTCCGGAGGACCTGGCTGCGAACACGGCACCTCCGAAGATCGACTAAGGGTAGCCTTACCTCACTCGCTCGAAGTCCTGCCTGTCAAGGGCACTGTGACCACCGGATCCCGTACCTCGACCAACGCTAGTCGCCGCGAACCCGATCACCTCGCGGCCATTCGGGGGTATCGGACGAGGGGCGGGCCACGTCCCGGAGCGATCTCGTTCGGACCTCCCGGACCGGTCGCGGTAGCCTTTGGTCCCACCTTGCCGCGTGACAGTCACCAGGAGGATCCGTGTCGCCAGGGCAGATCGCCGCGCTGGTCGCCGCCGGCGCGTTCGTGCTGCTTGTGCTCCTGCTGGCGATCCCGTTGATCAAGCTGGGCCGGACGCTGGACGAGGCCACGATCGCCATCCGGAAGGCCCACCAGAACAGCGACCCGCTGTTCTCCGGCGCCAACACCACGATCACCCACGTGAACACCCAGCTCGAGCGGGTCGACGGGATCACCGCCAACGCCCGCGCGGTCACCGGCAACGTGTCCGCGCTGACCTCGCTGTTCACCGCCACCCTCGGCGGGCCGCTGGTCAAGGCCGCCGCGCTGTCCTACGGCCTGAGCAAGGCCGTGCGCGCCCGGCGCAAGTCCGCCGAGCAGCCGAAGAAGCACAGCCGCAGGGGCCGGCGATGAGGCGCCTCTTCTGGTTCGGCCTCGGCATCGCGGCCGGCGTGTTCGCCACCCGCAAGGCGGGTCAGGCCGCGCACGCCGCCACGCCCGCGGGCATCGGCGCGAACGTCGGCGAGGGACTGCGCGAACTGGCCGGCGCCCTCGGCTCGTTCGGCGCGGAGGTGCGCGCCGGCATGTCCGAGCGCGAGCAGGAACTCCAGGACACCGTGGAGAAGCAGACGGGCTACGCGCCGGGTCGGCGAGCGCGCAGGGCGAACGACTGAGGGTCGTTCGCCTCGCCGCGCCCCGAACCCACCACGACACACGAGGAAAGACCCGTGCAGACCCACGAGATCGTCAAGCGCTTCCGCGAGCACTTCGAGAACGCCGGCCACAAGTACGTCCCCAGCGCCCCGCTGCTGGTGGACGACCCGAACCTGCTGTTCGTCAACGCCGGCATGGTGCCCTTCAAGCCCTACTTCCTCGGTGAGGCCCCGCCGCCCGCCCCGCGGATGACCAGCGTGCAGAAGTGCGTGCGCACGCCGGACATCGACGAGGTCGGCAAGACGACCCGGCACCTCACGTTCTTCCAGATGGCCGGCAACTTCTCGCTCGGCGACTACTTCAAGGAAGACGCCATCCGGCTCGCCTGGGACCTGGTGACGCGCTCCCAGGCCGACGGCGGCTACGGCTTCGACCCCGAGCGGCTCTGGGTGACCGTCTACCTGGACGACGACGAGGCCGCCGACCTGTGGCAGAAGGTCGCGGGCCTGCCGCCGGAGCGCATCCAGCGCCGGGGGATCGAGGACAACTACTGGTCGATGGGCGTGCCCGGCCCGTGCGGCCCGTGCTCCGAGATCTACTACGACCGGGGTCCCGAGTACGGCCGCGAGGGCGGTCCGGTCGTGGACGAGGACCGGTACCTCGAGATCTGGAACCTGGTGTTCATGCAGAACATCCGGGGTGAGGGCGGCGCCAAGAAGGACTACCCGATCCTGGGCGAGCTGCCGTCGAAGAACATCGACACCGGCATGGGCGTCGAGCGGGTCGCGTTCCTGCTCCAGGGCGTGGACAACGTCTACGAGACCGACCTGGTGCGCGCGGTGATCACCAAGGCCGAGGAGCTGTCCGGCCGGAAGTACGGCGCGAACGAGACCGACGACGTCCGGTTCCGGGTCATCGCCGACCACGCCCGCAGCGGTGTGCTGCTGGTCGGCGACGGCGTCACGCCCGGCAACGAGGCCCGCGGCTACGTGCTGCGCCGGCTGCTGCGCCGCATCGTGCGCTCGTCGCGGCTGCTGGGCGTGACGGAGCCGGTGCTGACCACGTTCGCCGCCGTCGTGCGCGACACGATGGGCCCGTCCTACCCCGAGCTGGTGTCCGGCTTCGCCCGCATCGAGCAGGTGCTCAAGGCCGAGGAGGACACGTTCCTCCGCACGCTCGACGCCGGCTCGCGGATCTTCGAGACCGCCGCCGGCGCCGTGAAGGCCGACGGACGGGCCATCCTGCCCGGCGACCAGGCCTTCCAGCTGCACGACACCTACGGCTTCCCCATCGACCTCACCCTGGAGATGGCCGCCGAGGCCGGTCTGTCCGTGGACGAGGCCGGGTTCCGCAAGCTGATGGCCGAGCAGCGCGCCCGCGCCAAGGCCGACGCCGCCGGCAAGAAGACCGGGCACGGCGACCAGACCGCGTACCGCGAGCTGCTGGAGCAGGGGCCGACCGAGTTCACCGGCTACACGGAGCTGGCCTCCGAGGCCACCGTGCGCGGCATCCTGAGCGAGGGCAAGCGGATCCGCAGTGCCCGCGAGGGCGACATCGTGGAGGTCGTGCTCGACCGCACCCCGCTCTACGCCGAGTCCGGCGGCCAGGAGAGCGACGCCGGCGTGATCGTCTCCGGCGGCGCCGAACTGGAGGTCGTGGACGTGCAGAAGGTGGCCCGCAAGCTGTGGGTGCACCAGGTGCGCGTGCTGTCCGGCGAGATCGCCGAGGGCGAGCACGTCGAGGCCCGCGTGGACCAGGAGTGGCGCGTGGGCGCCCGCCAGGGCCACTCGGGCACGCACGTCGTGCACGCCGCCCTGCGCCAGGTGCTCGGCCCGTCGGCCCTCCAGAGCGGCTCGTACAACAAGCCCGGCTACCTGCGGCTCGACTTCGCCTGGACCGGCGGCCTGTCCGAGGCCACCCGCAGCGAGATCGAGGAGGTCTCGAACCTGGCCGTCCGCAAGGACCTGCCGGTGCGCGTGGTGTACACCGACATGGGCGGCGCCCAGGAGCTCGGCGCGGTGGCCCTGTTCGGCGAGACCTACGACGACACGGTGCGCGTGGTCGAGATCGGCGGACCGTGGTCGCGCGAGCTGTGCGGTGGCACGCACGTCGAGCACTCGTCCCAGATCGGGCCCATCACGGTCATCGGGGAGTCGTCGGTCGGCTCCGGGGTGCGCCGGCTGGAGGCCTACGTCGGCATCGAGGCCTTCCAGTACCTGGCCCGCGAACGCGCCCTGGTGCAGAACGTGGCCGCGCTGCTGAAGGTCCCGGACGCCGAGGTGCCCGGCCGGGTGGAAGCCCTGGTCGAGCGGCTGCGGGTGGCCGAGAAGGAGCTGGAGCGGCTCAGGTCCGCCCAGCTGCTGTCGGACGCCGGCTCGCTGGCCGACCAGGCCCTGGACGTGCGCGGGGTGTCGTTCGTCGGCCTCGCGCTGCCCGAGGGCACCTCCGGCGGCGACCTGCGGACCATCGCCTCCGAGGTGCGCAACCGGCTCGGTGCCAAGGCCGGCGTCGTCGGCCTGTTCGCCCCGGACGGCGACAAGGTCAGCTTCGTCGTGGCCACCACGTCGGCCGCCCGCGACCTCGGGTTGGCCGCGGGCAAGCTGGTGCCGTCGTTCGCCCCGGCCGTCGGCGGTCGCGGTGGCGGCAAGCCGGACCTGGCCCAGGGCGGCGGCACGAACCCGGCGGGTGTGGCCGAGGCCCTCACGGCCCTGCGCGCCGAGGTGGACCGCGCCCTTGAGCAGCGCTGACCGGGCGGGCGTCGACGATCCCGGCCTCGGTCGGAGGCTGGGCGTCGACGTCGGCTCGGTGCGGGTAGGGGTCGCTTTGTCGGATCCGGGGGCGTTTCTGGCGACGCCACTGGTTACCCTGTCGCGTGACGAGAAGACCGGCCGGGACCTGGCGGACCTGACCGGGCTCGTCGCCGAGCACGACGTGGTCGAGGTCGTGGTCGGGTTGCCCCGAACCCTGGCCGGCAAGCACGGCCCCGCGGCGGAGGCGGCGACGACCTACGCGACGGCGCTGGCCGAGCGGGTCGCCCCGGTTCCGGTGCGCCTGCACGACGAGCGGTTGACCACCGTCACGGCGAGCAGGGTGCTGGCGGAGCGAGGTGTCCGTGGCAAGAGGCAACGTGCTGTCGTGGACCAGGCGGCTGCGGTCGAGATCCTCCAGTCCTGGCTCGACGCACGGGCGCGATACGTGGCCCGTTCCGCCGACGAGGACCGGGCCGAGGGAGATGGAGCCCGCTCGTGAGCGACGACCTCGGGTTGTTCGAGGACCCTGACGCGCGCGACGACCGCCCGCGGTCCGGGCGCAGGCGCAAGCGCAAGACCGCCCTCTGGGTGGTCGTCGCGCTGGTGCTCGCCGTGGGCGGGTTCGGTGCGTACTACGGGTACCAGACGCTGAGCGGGATCGGCTCGTACGAGGACTTCCCCGGCGCCGGCGACACGGACGTCGTGGTCGAGGTCAAGGACGGCGACCTCGTGTCGTCGATCGCCACGACGCTCCAGCAGAGCGGTGTGGTGGCGAGCGCGCGCGCGTTCACCGAGGCGGGCAAGGACGACGCCAGGGTCACCGCGATCCAGCCCGGCTTCTACCTGATGAAGACCAAGATGTCCGGCACCGCCGCGGTGACCAGGATGGTCGACCCGAAGACCAAGGTCGTGCCGCTGGAGATCAAGGGCGGCAACGTCCTGCACGACATCACCGCGATCGACGGCAAGACCACCAAGGGCATCCTGTCGATGATGTCCGACGCGTCGTGCGTCGAACTGGACGGCGCCAAGAAGTGCGTGACGACGCAGGAGTTGCGCACCGCCGCCGAAACCGCCGACCCGGCCGCGCTGGGCATCCCGGAGTGGGCGCGGGCCGACGTGGCCAAGGCGCCCAAGGAGCACCGCCTCGAAGGCCTGATCGTGCCGGGCAAGTACAGCGTGAAGCCGGGCGCGTCGGCGCCGGACATCCTCAAGGCGGTCATCCAGACCTCCGCCACCCGGTTGCAGGGTTACGGCATCCCGTCCGGCACCAAGGACACCGGCTTCCGGCCGTACGAGGTGCTGGTGATCGCCTCCCTGGTGGAGAAGGAAGGCCTGGAGAAGGACTTCGGCAAGGTTTCCGAGGTCATCTACAACCGGCTGAAGATCTCCCAGATCCTCCAGTTCGACTCGACGGTCAACTACGGCCTCGACCGCCCGACCATCACCACCAGCGACGAGGACCGGCAGAAGTCCGGTCCCTACAACACCTACAGCTCCCCGGGGCTGCCGCCGACGCCGATCGGCTCGCCGAGCCAGGCCGCGTTGAAGGCGGCGATCACCCCGGAGAAGGGCGACCTGCTCTACTTCGTGGTGTGCCAGAAGGACGGCACGAGCTGCTTCTCCACCAACCTGACCGACCACGAGAAGTTGGTGGCGAAAGCCCACGCGGAAGGCGTTTTCTGACCGTGGGCAGGCAAGCGGCGGTCATCGGCTCACCGGTGGCCCACTCCCTGTCGCCCGTGCTGCACAACGCGGCGTTCGAGGCGCTCGGCCTGACCTCGTGGTCCTACACCAGGATCGAGTGCGTGGCGAACGACGTGCCGGCGCTCGTGCACGGGCTGGACGAGTCGTGGGCCGGGCTCTCGGTGACCATGCCGAACAAGCGGGCCGCGCTCGCGGTCGCGTCGGTGCCGACCTCGCGCGCGTCCCTGGTGGGCGCGGCGAACACCCTGGTGCCGTCCGAGGCCGGCTGGGTGGCCGACTGCACGGACGTCGACGGCGTGGTGGGAGCGTTGCGCGCCAACGGTTTCACCACGGGCTCGACGGCGTTGCTGCTGGGCGCGGGCGGCACCGCGACGGCCGCCCTGGTGGGGCTGGCGTCGGTGGGCGTGCGGTCGGCGACGCTGGTCGTCCGGTCGACGGCGCGCGCGGGCGAGGCCGTGGACTGCGCGGTGCGCGCGGGTGTCGAGCTGACCCTGGTTCCCTGGCACGAGGCCGATTTCGGCGCGCTGGCGTCCACTTCGGACGTTCTGGTGAGCACCGTGCCGCCGGCCGCGACCGAGCCGGTCGCCGACGAGCTGGCGCTGGCGCCGTTCGCGCTGGACGTGATCTACCACCCGTGGCCGACGCCGCTGGCGCTGGCCGTCGGCAAGCGCGGCAACGCCCTCGCCACCGGGCTGGACATGTTGCTGCACCAGGCTTTCGGCCAGTCCGAGCAGTTCACCGGCCGGCCCGCGCCGCGCGAGGCGATGCGCGCCGCGTTGCGGGCGGCCACCGGCGACCTCCTGCCGCTCCCGCTGTAGAACCTCTTCCCGGGCGCGGAAAAGCCGGGGTCCTGGCCACGCGAGGGTGTGGTCAGAACCCCGGCTTCCACCGGGGTGAGGGCGGTCAGCCCTCGTCGAGGTCGGTGGCGATGAGCTCCGCGATGGCGTCCAACGCCGCGTCCGCGCCGTCGCCCTCGGCGGCCAGCACGACCTCGTCGCCGTGCATCGCGCCGAGTGTCATGAGACCGAGCACGCTGCCCGCCTCGACCGGTTGGCCGTCCTCCTTGCGGATGGTGACCTTGACCGGTTGTCCCGCCGCCGCCTTGGCCAGCAGTGCCGCCGGTCGGGCGTGCAGTCCGACCTTGCTCGCCACGGTGACCCGTCGCTCAGCCATCGTCCGTCCCTCTCTTGGTTCGATCCGCTCAGGCCGTCGAGGCGTCCGGGCGGCCTTCGCGCCGGTCGCCCGCCTCCGCCTGGGCATCGGCCACGGTGACCACGCTCGGGTCGGCCTCGGGGTCCTCGTCGTCGTCGCGGCCCGGGGTCTTCAGGTTCCACTTGGTGATGGCGAAGCGGAACAGGAAGTAGTAGATCGCGCCGTAGACCACGCCGACCACCAACAACAGCACCGGCTTCTGCGCGACGTTGAAGTTGATGATGTAGTCGATGGCACCGGCGGAGAAGCCGAAGCCGTCGTGGATGCCCAGGGCGTTGCTGACCGCGAGCGAGGTGCCGGTCAGGATCGCGTGGATCACGTACAGCGGCCACGCCACGAACATGAACGCGAACTCGAGCGGCTCGGTGACACCCGTGATGAACGAGGTGAGGGCGGCCGAGGCCATGATGCCGGCGACGATCTTCTTCTGCGCGGGGCGGGCGGTGTGCACGATGGCCAGGGCCGCCGCCGGGAGCGCGAACATGAAGATCGGGAAGAAGCCGGTGAGGAACGTGCCCGCGGTCGGGTCACCCGCGAAGAACCGCGGGATGTCGCCGTGCTTGCCCTCGAAGGTGCCGAAGACCTGCTGCACGAAGGTGTTCGGGATGTGGTGCAGGCCCAGCGGGACCAGGAGCCGGTTCAGCACGCCGTAGATGAACGCGCCGATGATCGTGCTTCCGGTGACCGCCTCGCCGAACCAGGTCAGCGCCTTGTCGAACCACGGGTAGATCAGGCCGAGCACGACGGAGACGGGGATCATCACGGCCGCGACCAGGATCGGCACGAACCGGCGACCACCGAAGAACGCCAGGTACGGCGGCAGCTTGATGCGGTGGTACCGCTGCCACAGCACCGCCGCGATCAGACCGACGATGATGCCCGTGAGCACCCGGTAGTCGATCTGCTGCTGCTTGACGTCCGGTCCCGCGTTCTCGGGGAGCGGGAAGACGAACGGCGAGATGGCCTTGAAGATCGACGTCGTGACGACGTAGCCGACGGCCGCCGCGAGGGCGGTCGAACCGTCGCCGCGACGGGCGAAGCCGATGGCCACACCGATCGCGAACAGCAGCGGCAGGTTGGCGAAGAGAGCATCGCCGGCCGCGCCGATGACCGCCGCGACCTTGATCCAGCCCGCACCGTCCTTGCCGAGCAGATCGGGCTGGCCGAGGCGCAGCAGCAGGCCTGCTACGGGCAGCGCGGCGATCGGCAGCATCAGGCTGCGTCCGAAGCGCTGGATCCCGGCGAGACCCTTGATCTCACGACCGCCGGTCGCCTGTGGGGCGCTGGCGCTCATGGGTTACCTCCCTTGGCGGAGTTCGGTCCGGATTCCGGGTCGGTCCGGTCCAATTGCATGGTCACCTGGTAGAGATCGCCCCGGTACCAGGACGTCATGTCCTCCACGGGCCTGCCCTGGGAGGCGGCGACGCGGCGGAAGACGAGGAGCGAGCTGCCTGTTCTGACGTTCAGCAGCTTGGCGGTTTCGGGGTCCGCGCCCTCGGCCCACACGGTTTGACTCGCGTGGTCGAGCTGGACCCCGTAGGTGTCGGCGATGAGGGTGTAGAGCGATGCGGTCAGGTCGTGCCGGGGCAGGTCCGGGACGACTCTGGGGTTGTACCAGCCGCGTTCGATCGCCAGCGGCACGCCGTCCGCCTTGCGCAGGCGGACGAGCTTGCACGCCGGTTCGTGCGGCGACAGGCCGAGGGAGACGCCGGCCGTGGACGGCGGCACCTCCTCGGCGCAGTCCAGGACCTCCGTCGCGGGGGTGAGCCCGCGCCTGCGCATGTCGTCGGTGAACGACTCCAGGTACAGCTGGGCGTCCAGTCGACGTCGGGCGGTGAACGTCCCCCGCCCCTTCGCCCGGGTCAGCAGACCCTCGGCGACGAGCTGGCCTACCGCTGCGCGCACCGTGATCCGGGACACCCGGTACTGCTGGGCGAGGTCGCGTTCGGACGGGATGGCGGACCCCGGTGGCAGCTCCTGCTCGGCCAGTCTGCGCAGGATGTCGCGCAGCTGGGCGTGCTTCGGCTTGGGGCCGTCGACGATCTCGTCGCGGTTCACGACACCTCCCCTGTGCTCGCATCGACAGACCGGGATTGGTACTTTCCGGTCTAGACCAGTTGGTGCGGGGAGGATGCTCTCCGCGTCAACCGGGTGTCAACCGCCGTTACGGGACCGTGCCCGAGCGGCGGCGCTTCAACCACAGGTGTCGAGAGAGGACGCGAGATGGCTGACGACAGGGCGGAGAAGATCCTCGCCGCGCTCGGCGGTGCGGACAACATCGTCGAGATCGAGCCGTGCATCACGCGGTTGCGCTGCGAGTTGACCGACGGCTCGGTGGTGGACGAGAAGGGCTTGAAGTCGGCCGGTGCGCACGGCGTGATCCGGGCGGGCAACGTGGTCCAGGTCATCGTCGGGCCCGAGGCCGACACGATCGCGAGCGACATCGAGGACCTGCTGTGACGCTGCTCGTGCAGAGCCCGGTCAGCGGGCGCGTGGTGTCGCTGACAGAGGTGCCGGACCCGGTGTTCGCGCAGGCCATGGTGGGTCCGGGCGTCGCGGTGGAACCCGATCGGGCGGCGGCGGACGTCGTCGCGCCGATCGACGGGACGATCGTGACCCTGCACCCGCACGCGTTCGTGGTGGCCTCGCCGGAGGGTGCCGCGGTGCTGGTGCACCTGGGCATCGACACGGTGAAGCGCAAGGGCGAGGGGTTCACCCTGCACGTGGTGAAGGGCGAGGAGGTGCGCGCCGGTCAGCCGGTGGTCACCTGGGACCCGACCGAGATCGAGGCGGCCGGTTTCGCCCCGATCTGCCCGGTGGTGGCGCTCGACGCGACCGCCGAGGTGCTGCTCGACCTCGCGTCCGGCGAGGTGAAGGCCGGCGACCGGCTCTTCACCTGGGAACGCTGACCCGGGGGACCGTCCGACAGTCGACGAACGGGTGCGGGTGAATGGACCATTCACCCGCACTCCCCGTTGTGCCGGTTATGACCACCGGTCCACCCTTGAACCCATGGTCATCACCCGCCCCACCCTCCTGCCCGACCGCCGTGCCGCCGCACTCGCGTGCCTGGTCACCCCGGTCCTGTGGCTGATTTCCCTGACCGTGGCGACTCCACCGTGGACACTCGCCACCCTGGCCGTCGCGACCCTCTCGGTGCCCCTGGTGGCATGGGACCTTATATATGGACGACTGCCGAACGCGTTGACCCTCTCCGGCTACCCGCTCACCGCGGCCGTCCTCCTCGCGTCGTCCTCCGACACCCCCGCCGGCCCAGACCCGTGGCGAGCCACCCTGGGCGGCGCGCTCTTCTTCACGGCCCACCTGGCCATCCACCTCACCGCCCCGTCCTCACTGGGCGGCGGAGACGTGAAGTTGTCCGGTTGGCTAGGCGCCCTCCTGGCCTCCATCTCCTGGCCCTCCCTCCTCCAAGCCACCGCCATCGCCGCCGCGATCACCCTGGCCCTGTCCGTCCGCCACAACCCAAAATCCATCCCCCACGCCCCAGGCCTCCTGATCGCAACCTGGCTAGCCCTCCTCACCACCCCTTGACCACCGCGCCCCTTGACCGCCTGTGCCCCTTGCCCGTCGCGCCCCCTTGCCCGCTGCGCCCCTTCGACCGCCTGCGCCCCCTCGACCGCCGCAGCCCCTGACCACCTGACCTTGCCCAACGTCACCCCTGACCGCCGCTGCCCTTGCCCTACGCAGCCCCTGACCGCCCGCAGCCCTGCCCTGCTCTGACCGGCACCGGCCCTTGCCCGCCGCTGTCCTCGCCCAACGCCACCCTTGACCGCCGCCGCCCTCGACCGCCGCCGCCCTTGCCTGCCGCGGCCTCTGCCCGCCACCCCTGACCGCCGCCACCCCTGACCGCCGCCACCCCTGACCGCCGCCACCCCTGACCGCCGCCACCCCTGACCGCCGCCACCCCTGACCGCCGCCACCCCTGCCTAACACCGCCTCTGCCCGCTGCGGCCTCTGCCCGCCCGCTGCCCCTTGCCCGCCGCTGCTCCTGTGCAACGCCGCCCCTGACCGCCACCGCCCTCACCTGCCGCTACCGCTGCCCGCCGCCTCCGTCCGCTGCGGCTCCTCACCGCCCGCTGCCCTTGCCCTCCGCCACCCCTCACCGCCCGCAGCCCTCGACCGCCGCGGCCCTGACCGCCCGCAGCCTTTGCCCTGCTCTGACCGGCACCGGCCCTTGCCCGCCGCTGTCCTCGCCCAACGACCCTTGCCCGCCTCCGCCCTTGCCTGCCGCGGCCTCTGCCCGCCGCAGCCCTTGCCCGCTTGGCCCTTGCCCAACACGGCCCCTGACCGCCGCGGCCCCTGACCGCCGCCCGCCGCCGCCCCCCGCCCGCCGCTGCCTGTCTCGGCCTCTGACCTCCTGCGGCCCTTGCCCGCCCGCCGCCCTTGCCCAACGCTGCCTCTGCCCAGCCCTGCCCTTGCCCGCCTGCCACCTCTGCCCGCCCGCTGCCCCTTGCCCGCCGCTGCTCTTGTCCAACGCCGCCCCTGACCGCCCGCAGCCCTTGCCCAACGCTGCCCTTGCCCGCCGCCGCACTTCGCCGCCCGCAGCCCTTGCCCGGCCCTGCCCTTGCTCAACCCCGCCCCTGACCGCCGCCGCCCTCGTCCAGCACCAACCCCTGGCCAGCGCCGCCCCTTGACCTGCACCGGGGCTGACCAGCGCTGACCCTCGCCCCTGCCCGCTCCCGCCTGCCCTTCACCCACACACCCGCAGCACCACGCACCTCATCGCCACCCACCCTCAAACCCACACCGCCCACCCCAACGCACCCGCCATCCCCCTCAGCCCCTTCAACCACCCGCCCTCCCGAGCGAACCGCCGCCCCCAATCGCCCACACCCCGACCCTCACGAGCCTCACCACCCACGCCCCGCCCAACCGGTGCCCTGCCCGCTCACGCCCTGCCCCTCGCGGGCTGCGCCAACCCAGGACCCGACCTCGTGCCCGAGCCGCCAGAGCCCCGCCTGCCCGCTCCCGCCTGCCCGGGAGGCCTGACCTGCGAGGCCTTGCCCGAGGCCGGCGTGCGAGCCCCGACCGCCCACCTCTCAGACCCGCACCCCCCACCCGCCCGCCCGACGCTCCGCAAGGAGGCCCGCCACCCACCGTCGCCCGACCACCACCCACGGCAACCAACCCGTACCCATCACCCCCTCCACCCCGAAGCAAGCCCCACCGCGAGCGCCCACCCCACCCCCACCACCACGTCCACCTGTCGGGACCGGTCGGTGGGGTTGACCTGGGACGCTCGGGCCGGGCGCGCTGTGAAAGGATTCGGGGGTGCTGCGCTGGATCACCGCTGGGGAGTCCCACGGACCCGCCCTCGTCGCCGTGCTCGAAGGCATGGTCGCGGGGGTCGAGGTCACCACTGCCGACCTGACCCGCCAACTCGAACGGCGGAGGTTGGGGTTTGGGCGTAGTCCCCGCATGGGGTTCGAGGCCGACGAGGTGGACATCCTCGGTGGCGTGCGGCACGGGCTCACCCAGGGCGGGCCGGTGGCCGTGCGCATCGGCAACACCGAGTGGCCCAAGTGGGAGAAGGTCATGTCGGCCGACCCGGTCGACCCGTCCGAGCTCAAGCCCACCGGGCGCAACGAGGCGCTCACCCGCCCCCGCCCCGGCCACGCCGACCTGCCCGGCATGCAGAAGTTCGGCTTCGACGAGGCACGCCCCGTCCTCGAACGCGCCAGCGCCCGGGAAACCGCCGCCCGCACCGCCCTCGGCACGGTCGCCCGCCACTTCCTCAAGCAGGTCTTCGACGCGGACGTGATCAGCCACGTCGTCTCGATCGGCAAGGCCAAAACCCCCGCCGACGCCCCGGTGCCCGGCCCGGACGACCTGGACCGGGTGGACGAGAGCCCGGTCCGCGCGTTCGACCAGCGCGGCACCGACGCCATGGTCGCCGAGGTCGAGGCGGTCAAGGAGGCCGGCGACACGGTCGGCGGCGTCATCGAGGTCATCGTCTACGGCCTGCCGCCGGGCCTCGGCTCGCACGTGCACTGGGACCGCCGCCTCGACGCACGGCTCGCCGGCGCGCTCATGGGCGTCCAGGCGATGAAGGGCGTCGAGGTCGGCGACGGCTTCACCACCGCCGAGCGCTGGGGCAGTGAGGCACACGACGAGATCGACCGCGGCCCCGGCCCGAAGGGCGTCACCCGCCGCACCAACCGCGCCGGCGGCCTCGAGGGCGGCATCACCAACGGCGAGCCGCTGCGCGTCCGGGTCGCCATGAAGCCGATCTCGACCGTCCCGCGAGCACTGTCCACGGTGGACGTCCGAACGGGAGAGCCGGCCGTCGCCATCCACCAGCGCTCGGACGTGTGCGCGGTGCCCCGCGCGGGCGTGGTGCTGGAGTCCGTCGTCGCGCTGGTGGTCGCCGAGGCGGCGCTGGAGAAGTTCGGCGGGGACTCCATCGCCGAAACCCGGCGCAACGTCGCGTCCTACCTGGAGGCGCTCGAAGCGCGCTGGGAGGGCAGGTGAGCCCCCGCTTCGTCGTGCTCGGCCCACCGGGCGCGGGCAAGACCACCGTGGGCCAACTGCTCGCGCAACGCCTCGACCTGCCGTTCCTGGACTCCGACGAGGTCGTCGTCGACAAAGCCGGCAAGTCCATTTCGGACCTCTTCACCACCGACGGCGAGGAGGTGTTCCGCGCGCTGGAGGCGGACGCCGTCGCCGAGGGCTTGGCGACCCACGACGGCGTGTTGGCGCTCGGCGGGGGAGCGGTGCTCGCGGAAATCACCCGGGAGAGGCTCAAAGGTCACCCGGTCGTGTTCCTCAACGTGGGCATGGCCGAGGGCGTCCGCCGCACCGGCCTGTCCACCGCCCGCCCGCTGCTGGCCGGCGTCAACCCGCGCGCCACGTTCAAGTCGCTGCTGGACGCCCGCCTCCCGCTCTACCGCGAGGTGGCCGCCCTCGAGGTGGTGACCGACAACCTCGAACCGGACGAGGTCGTCGACGCCGTGCTGGCCGCGTGGAGCTGACCCGAGCCCGGGTGTTGGCCCATCGCGCCGCGGCGCAGGGCCTGTCCGAGACAGACCCGTCCCTCGGTGTGCTCGCCCTGGGCGTGGTCGACAGCCCGCCGAACACCGGGCGCGCGGCCATCGCCGTCCGGTCGCCGCACCACGACGAGCCGCTGACCCGAGTCCTGAGCCTGCGCGGCGCGCCGCACCTGCACCGCCCGGCCGACCTGCCACGCCTGCGCGCCGAACTGCGCCCCCGCACCCCGGCCCAGCTGCGGGCGTGGTGCGGCGCGTTCGACCCACCGGACCTCGCGCACCTGGACGTCGTGGTCGAGGCGGTGCACGAGCACTTCCCCGGCGACACCGCCACCAAGGCCGAGCTGTCCGCCGCGCTCACCCCGCACGTGCCGGCCGACATCGCCCCGCACTGCCCGCCGTGCGGCGCGGCGCACGTGGTCGAGGGCCTGTTCCGACTGGCCACCCTGCTCGCCGGCGTCGAACTGGAACCCCGCGGCGCGAAGCTCGTCTTCCGCCGCCCGACAGCCCTCCCGGAACCGACCGACCCGACCGGCCCGACCCTGCTGCGCGACTACGCGCGGTTCGTCGGCCCGTTCACCGAGGCGGACGCGGAGAGGTGGCTGGGCGCCCCGCCGTCGTCCCGGCCCGACACGACCCCGGTCACGGTGGCCGGCAAAACGCTCCTGACCTGCGACGACATGCCCGAGGCGACCGAGGCGACCGAGCCGCCGGCCGGCCTGCTGCTGTTCCCGCGCGACCCGTACCTGCTCGGCCCGAGGTGGCTCGTCGCCGAGCCGGACGTGGCGAAGCGGGTGTGGCGACCGGTCGGCAGCCCGGGCGCGCTGGTGCTGCACGGCCGGGTCGCGGGCGCGTGGCGGCACGCGATCAGCGGCCGGACGATGACCTTCCGGGTCGAGGGCTGGTCGAAGGTCAAGGGCGCGGCGCGCGCGGCGGTGAAGGACCAGGCCGACGTGCTCGCCGGGGTGTGGGGCGGCAACGCCCTCGAAGCGGTGGTGGTCGAATGGTGACCCGACGAGGGGAGTGGTGATGGGCGAGCCGGTGCGGATCCGGGTGGCCGCGGAGCAGCCGTACGAGGTCCTGGTGGGCCGAGGCCTGCTCGGTGACCTGGTGGAGGTGCTGCGGGGCACGGCCAAGGCGGCGATCATCCACACGGCGACGCTCGCGGAAACCGCCGAGGCGGTCCGCGAGGAGTTGGCCGGTGCGGGCGTCGACGCGCACCGCGTGGAGGTCCCGGACGCCGAGGACGGCAAGGACCTGCGGGTCGCCGGGTACCTCTGGGACGTGTTCGGCCAGATCGGCCTGGGCCGCCAGGACGCGGTGATCGGGCTCGGCGGCGGCGCGGTGACCGACCTCGCCGGGTTCGTCGCGTCCACCTGGATGCGCGGCGTGAAGCTGGTCAACGTGCCGACGACGCTGCTCGGCATGGTCGACGCGGCGGTGGGCGGCAAGACGGGCATCAACACCGACGCGGGCAAGAACCTCGTCGGCACGTTCTACGAGCCGACCGCCGTGCTGGTGGACCTGGCCACGCTGGAGACGTTGCCGCGCAACGAACTCGTCGCCGGCATGGCCGAGATCGTCAAGGGCGGCTTCATCGCCGACCCGGTGATCCTCGACCTGATCGAGGCCGACCCGGCCGCCGCGCTCGACCCGACGGGCGAGGTGATCGGGGAACTGGTCCGGCGCAAGATCCGGATCAAGGCCGACGTGGTGTCCTCCGACCTGCGCGAGTCCGACCTGCGCGAGGTGCTGAACTACGGCCACACCCTGGGCCACGCCATCGAACGCCGCGAGCGCTACCGCTGGCGCCACGGCGCGGCGATCAGCGTGGGCCTGGTGTTCGCCGCCGAACTGGCCCGGTTGGCCGGCCGCCTGGACGACGCCACCGCCGACCGCCACCGCGCCGTCCTGACCTCGCTCGGCCTGCCGGTCCAGTACGACCCGGACGCCCTGCCGCAGCTGCTGGAGGGCATGCGCTCGGACAAGAAGAACCGGGCGGGCGTCCTGCGCTTCGTGGTCCTGGACGGCCTGGCCAAGCCGGGTCGCCTGGAAGGCCCCGACCCGTCCCTGATCGCGGCGGCCTACTCGGCGGTGGCCGCGGAGCCGAGGTCCGGCGGGAGCATCCTCCTGTGACCCCGCCACCCGCCAGGGTCCTGGTCCTCAACGGCCCGAACCTGGGCCGGCTCGGCACCCGCGAACCGGACGTCTACGGCCGCACGACGTACGCGGACCTGGTGTCGCTGTGCGAGCGGACGGGTCGCGACCTGGGCGTGGAGGTGGAGGTCCGGCAAACGGACTTCGAGGGCGAAATGCTCACCTGGCTCCACGAAGCCGCCGACACCACCACCCCGGTGGCCCTGAACCCGGCCGCCTGGACCCACTACTCCATCGCGGTCCGCGACGCGTGCAGCCAACTCACGGCCCGCCTGGTCGAGGTCCACATCTCGAACGTCCACAAGCGCGAGGAGTTCCGCGCCCACAGCTACATCTCCCCGGTGGCCGACGGCGTGATCGCCGGCCTGGGAATCCAGGGCTACCCGTTGGCGATCCGCTGGCTGGCCCAAAACCCCTGACTCCACAAGGATCGTTCACTCACCCCCTCGTAGCATCGTTCAACAATCCCCCCCACCCCGTCGTGATCACCCCGCCCAGGTGGCGTGATCACGACGGGTCGCGGACGAATCGACCGGGTGCTCTTTCGATGTCGCCCGACAAGGTGAGTTGATCTCTACACTGAACCCGAGCCCGGGATCGCACGTCTTCCCGGTGTCGCCTCCGGCTCGGCAGAAGTGGAGATCCCCCCGCATGGCCAGGCCTGATCGGGGAATGGCGCGGTTTCTCCGGTGCGCACTCGGGTGCGTGCTCGTCGGCACGTCGGTGGCGGGCTGCACGGCGGACCCGGGCGAATCCGTCCTCGAGAAGCCGACGGCCAGTGCGGAGGCCACCCCGAGCGCGGCCGAACCCGCGGGCCCGCAGCCGGGCGCGCCCGTCGTGCTGTTCACCGACCGCCCCCGCAAGAGCGGCATCGTCGCGGCCGGCGGCGGGGACTCGCCGTACAACTACGGCCCGACCGTCGTGGTCGACCGCGGCAGGCACCGGATGTGGTGGTGCAGCCAACTGGGCATAGCCGCCCCGGCGGGTGACGACCTGCTCTACGCCGAGAGCACCGGCCCCGACGGCCCCTTCGCCGCCCCGAGCGGCGCCGCCGCCGTCCCGGTGCTCTCCGGCAGCGTCACGGGTTTCGACGGCGAGCACACCTGCGACCCGTCGGTGGTCAAGGTCGGCACGACCTACTACCTGTACTACACCGGCGCGGCGGGCGAGCACGCGCACGGCAACGCCATCGGCGTCGCCACCAGCAACGACGGCCTGGCCTGGTCCCGGGCCGCGAACGGCAAACCGATCGTCAGCCCGTCCTACGACACCATCCGCGACAACACCTACGGCGCGGGCCAACCGTCGGTCCTGTTCCTGGACGGCTGGTTCTACCTGATGTTCACCGACACCTCCGGCACCGCCGCCGGCTGGAACGGCGCGGGCCAGTTCGTGCTCAGGTCCAAGTCCCCGACCTTCGCCACCGACGTGGAAGCACTGGGCCCCAAGGGTTTCACCACCACCCCGGACACCCACGGGAAGCGCGAGCGCTCCGTCGTCGACGCCTTCAGTGCCGACTGGGCCTACATCGACGCCCTGGACGCCTTCGTCATCGCCCACGAAACCGACGACGGCACCACCCTCACCTTCTGGAACCGCGACTTCACCGCGAACCCCTTCCAGCAGACGACCATCCCCGGCCCGTGGCGCGAGGGTCCGGGCCTGGTCCGCACCCCGGACGGCCACCTGCCGATCTCCACCGAGGACCCGTGCGGCCGACTCCCGTTCGACGTGGTCCGCGCGACCGTCGACGGCTGGGCGGGAGCCCCGACCGACCTGTCCCACTTCGGCCTGGACGTCGTGGGCGCCCCGGGCTGCACCACGACGACCTCGGCGAAGGTCCTGGACGGTTTCGCCGTGCCGTCACCGGAGAACACCGTCGACCTGGTGGTGGGGGAGCAGGTGGTCAGGGTGGAACGCCGCTCGGTCACCGACCGCCTGGCCACGAGAATCCTCGACCACCGCCCCCCGATCGTGGACCGACTCCCGGTGGTGGCCCACATCCCGGCAGGCGCGAAGGCCGTGAGCTCCCCGTCGGGCGAGGTGGCCCTGATCCTGGACCAGGACAAGCTGTGGCTGATCGGCGCGGCGGAAGTCGCCGCCCTGAACTCCTCCCCGATCACCCCGGTACCCCAGGAAACCTGGGACGCCTTCACGAAGGCCGGCGACCTCCGCCGCTGACACGGCGCGCGGAAAACGCCCCACCAACACCCATCCCGACCGCAGCGGTCACCAACACCACCAACGCGGTGAACGCGGCCCCACCACTCAACGCCGCCCCCAACGCCTCAACCCCGGTCCGATCGACCAACAAGGAAGCCCCGACCACCCCAAGCCCGCCGGCCAACGGCCCGGCGACGAGCGAAGCGAAGAACCACACCATCCCCCGCCCCTCAAGCCCCCGCCAAGCGTCCAACGCCCCCCACAACACCCCAACCACCACCAACAACGCCAACGCGATGTACCGAACCCCACCCCCCGCCCCAGGACTCCACACCGCAACCGCCGCAACCCCGACCTGAACCCCGCCGTGCAACAACCCCATCCCCACCCCACGCCCAACCCAAGCACCCATACCCGCAGCCTAGAACCCACCACCCACCAGCCGCGCAGCGCAAACCCCCAGTGCTGTGTTTCCCTCCCGTATGGCCCGGGCGAAGCCCAACCACATTTGGCACGGGGGCGCCGCAACTCTCAGGTAGCAAAACAAATTACACAAGGCCGCCCCCCCGAGCCAAA